>DASVCM010000278.1:0-2678 GCA_036381635.1 Lacipirellula sp. | reverse complement strand
GCCCGCCGGAGCAGCGCAAATAGACATTCCAATAAGAACGCACTCGCACTTCCAAGCGGTTCAGGATGGAACGTCTTTCGCAACGCTCCGGCGGGCTGTTAGCCCGCGGCTACCGGGCGTATAATCGCCGGTTTTCACTCTCCGTTGTGATGACCAGCTATGGCCATGGTTTCCGCCGCCGCCGAGCGCGCCTTGGTGCTCGACTTTGGTTCGCAGTACGCGCAGCTCATCGCTCGCCGAGTGCGCGAGCAGAATGTGTATTGCGAGATCGTGCGGCACGACATAACGGCCGAGCGGGTACGAGAACTTGCGCCCATCGGGCTGATCCTCTCCGGCGGGCCGGCAAGCGTGTACGCGCCCGGCGCGCCGAAGTGCGATCCGCGGCTGTTTGAGCTTGGCATACCGGTGCTGGGCATCTGCTACGGGATGCAGCTTGCCTGCGAGGCTTTGGGCGGAAAGGTCGCCAGTGCGCCGGCGCGCGAGTACGGCCGGGCCGAGTGCGAGGTGATCGACGCGGACGATCTGTTCGCCGGCGTGCCGCAACGGACGCAGGTGTGGATGAGCCACGGCGACCAGGTGACCGGCATCTCCGAAGGCTTCGTCCCGCTGGCCAGGACGCACACGTGTCCCTATGCAGCGGTGAAGCATCGCACGCTGCCACTGTACGGCCTGCAGTTCCATCCGGAGGTGACGCACACGCCTGAGGGCGCCACCGTGCTGCGGAACTTCCTGATCACCGCCTGCGGCGCCAAGGGAACCTGGAAGCTCGGCGACTTCGCAGCCGAGACGATCGAGCGCGTGCGGCGTCAGGTGGGCGATGATCGCGTGATTTGCGGCCTGTCGGGCGGGGTCGATTCGTCGGTCGTCGCCGCGCTACTTGCCGAAGCGATCGGCCCACAACTTTCGTGCATCCTGGTCGACAACGGTTTATTGCGGCACGCGGAGGAGGAGTCGGTGATCGCGGAATTCTCGCGACACTTCAAGACTGACCTGCACGTGGTGAAGGCTGAGGAGCGGTTCCTCTCAGTGTTGGCCGGCATTACCGACCCGCAGGAAAAGCGACGGCGGATTGGCCACACGTTCATCGATTGCTTCGCTGAGGAGGCGAAGAAGATCAAAGGCGCGCGATTCCTCGCCCAGGGAACGTTGTATCCCGACGTGATCGAAAGCGGCGCCGCGCCCGACGGGCCGGCCGACACGATCAAGCTGCACCACAACGTCGGCGGGCTGCCGGCGGAGCTTGGGTTTGAATTAATCGAGCCGCTGCGAGACTTGTTCAAGGACGAAGTGCGGCGGTTGGGGCTGCAGCTTGGGCTGCCGGAGGACATTGTCTGGCGGCACCCATTCCCAGGGCCGGGCCTGGCTGTGCGGTGCCTGGGCGAGGTGACGCGCGAGAAGCTCGTCACGCTGCGGGCAGCCGATGCAATTGTCGTCGAAGAGATCAAGGCTGCGGGCCTCTATCGCAGCACGTCGCAGGCGTTCGCCGTACTGCTGCCGGTGCAGAGCGTCGGCGTGATGGGCGATAGCCGCACGTACGACAATGCCCTGGCGGTGCGCTGCGTAAACACCGACGACTTCATGACGGCGGACTGGAGTCATCTGCCATATGTGCTTCTGGCCCGCATCTCGACGCGGATCATCAACGAGGTGAAGGGCGTGAATCGGGTGGTTTATGATATTAGCTCGAAGCCGCCCGCGACTATAGAATGGGAGTAGAATTGCGACGGAGATCGGCTATGGAAACTACTTTTGCGCTGCCGGGATGGCGAGTGGTACGTTGGCCAGCTAAAGGGCCTGCCCGGCGTCTTCAGCCAAGGAGAGACGCTGGAAGCTCTTGAGGCCAACATTCGGGACGCTTATCAGATGATGATGGCGGACGAGTCGCCCGCGCCGGCCGATGCTCATGTGAAGCCGATTCTGATTGATGCATGAAGCGTCGGGATTTCACCCGTGAGTTTGAGCAAGCTGGTTGCGTACTGCACCGACACGGCTCGCGTCACGATGTCTACCGCAATCAAACCAATGGCAAGAAGGCGCCCGCGCCACGTCATTGTGAGATCGGCGACTCACTGTGTCGGCTAATTCGCCAACAACTTGGAATTGATGCACCTGCAGGCGAAGATGCCGGCTCAGATGAATAGCGCATCCGTCACGGCGACGGCGAGCATCACGGCGCCGATGGCGAATTTGCCAACGGTCCCCCACAAGCGGCCGATGAACGCCGCTTTCCCGACGGCAACGCTGGCGCCGTGGCCGCGTTCTTTCCAGGTTTCGCCGAGGTAGGCGCCGGCGAACGCGCCGACCGAGCCGCCTAACAGGGCGCCGACCATCGAGCCGATCACCGGAATCGGAATGCCCGCGGTGGCGCCGATGATGCTGCCGATGATCGCGCCCACCAGCGACAGCAGCATCGCCCGACGGCTGGCGCCTTGCTTGGCGGCGCCGGCCGCCCCGGCGGCGAATTCGATGATCTCGCCGATTGCCGCAAGAGCAGCGAGGATGGCAACGCCCATCCACGAGACGCCGCGGCCGTCAGCCTCGGGGATGAGAAATGCAAACAGCGCGACCAGCCCCAGCAACACCCAATTGCCCGGCAGGCTAAACAGGTTCGATAGCCAGCAGACGAGCCCGCCGCAGATGAGGAGAACCGCAAGCGTGTAGTAGAGCCAGGGGTTCAC
>DASVCM010000277.1:0-2292 GCA_036381635.1 Lacipirellula sp. | reverse complement strand
CATCTCGCTTCTGGGGCCTAGCGGCTGCGGCAAGACGACCACTTTGCGAAGCATCGCTGGGTTTACGAAACATACGTCGGGCGATGTGCGCGTGCGCGGACGTTCGATCATGCACGAGCCTCCGCATCGGCGAAACGTCGGTCTCGTATTTCAAAGCTACGCTTTGTTTCCCCACCTTAGCGTAGCCGACAATATCGCTTTCGGACTGCGGCGGCACGGCTGTCCGCCCGCCGAGATCGCCAGGCGCGTTGCGGATGTCGTGCGGCGCATGGGGCTTGAGGGTCTCGAGCAGCGTCTGCCCGCGGAGCTCTCGGGCGGACAGCAGCAACGCGTGGCCCTGGGGCGCTCTCTGGTGCTCGATCCGGACGTCCTGCTACTCGATGAGCCCCTTAGCAATCTCGATCGGAAGCTGCGGGTGCAATTGCGGGGCGAATTGCGGCGAACGCATCGCGAGTTCCGTAAGACAGTGATCTATGTCACCCACGATCAGGAGGAAGCGCTCGGCCTTTCTGATCGCATTGCCGTAATGATGCGCGGACAGGTCGTGCAGTTTGGCACGCCGGAGGAGATCTTCGAGCGGCCCGCCACGGCCGAGGTCGCCGATTTCATGGGCGAGTGCTTGACCTTCTCAGGAATCCTCAAGCTGTACCTGCCGGAGGCCGGTAGCGCGATCGTCGAGGGCGACGACATCCGCTGGCGTGTGCCGATGGCCGCCTCGAGCTTTGAATCGGGCCGCCACGTCAAGATTGTCTTGCGCGCCGACACCGTCCGCCCCGCCACAGCTGCTGAGAATGGCGCGCCGAACGTGTTCTCCGTCACAGTGCGGGACCGCTACTACAGCGGCGAGAAGACCGTGCTGGTCTGCCAGCTCGCCGATGGCCGCGACATCCCAGTGAGTGTCGATCCGCATACCGCCGTCGCCGAGCTGCCGAGCGGCAGCCGGCTGTTCTGTTGCGTGCCCGACGCGAAGTTGAACTGCTTTCCGGAGCGCTCGGCGTGATGGATCGACGCAAAGCATTGCCCTATCTGATGGCGGCGCCGGGAACCGCGCTACTCATCGGCTTCGTGATCGTACCACTGCTTTTGGTGCTGTTCATCAGCTTCCAGACGCGCAGCGTCTCGGCGCTGTGGCAAAACATCTGGACTCTCGACAACTATCGTCGGGCGCTAGCCGACCCGTTCTATCTCACAGTGATGCTGACAAGCACGCGTGTCGCACTTCTCACGACCCTGTTCTGTGCGCTGATCGGCTTCCCGCTGGCGCATCACCTTGCGAGAATGACCGGCGCTATGCGCAGCGTACTCATGTTCCTCGTGCTGTGCCCGTTGCTGGTTAGCACAGTCATCCGCTCATTCGGATGGCTCGTCATACTCGGCGACAAGGGGCTCCTCAATAGTGCGTTGACGACCTTGGGCCTGCCACCGCACCGCGTGCTCTACACGGAGACGGCCATCGTCATCGGCCTCGTCCATTTCCTTGTCCCCTTCATGACCTTGCCGCTGATGGCCGCGATTGAACGCGTGCCGCGTGACATTGAGCTCGCCGCTCGCAATTTGGGCGCCGCGCCGCTCATGGCGACAGCCTTGGTGGTCGTACCGCTCAGCATTCCAGGATTCATTGCCGGCTCGGTGATCGTGTTCACGCTGTCGTTGAGCGCCGTGGTAACACCGCTTTTTCTTGGCGGCCGCGAGACGCAGATGATCGGCCCGCAGATTTTCGACAACGTCCTGGTGACGTTCAATTGGCCGTTCGCCGGCGCGTTGACGAGCATCGTCGTGCTGGTCGCCGCCGCCGCCGTGTTCGTTTCGGGCCGCCAAGGTCGCTCGGCAGCCGGCCTCTCGCGCGAGTAGCCCAACTCCGATGAAGAAAGGAATCGGTCGATGACGCACCTTGCATTCGACGAAACGCGTCGCGCCCTGCTCAAATCGGTTGCCGTCTCCGGCATGGCTGCGACGCTCGCGCGCCTGGGCGCAATCACCCCCGCACAGGCTGCCGCACACCGCTTAACCTTCGGCACGGTGGGCGGCGCGTATCTCGAAACGATTAAGAAGATCTACGTCGAAGAACCAGGCTTTGCGAAGAAGTACGATGTCGACATTGTTTGGGATGTGCAGCAAGGCTCGACCCTGCTTGCGAAGCTGATGAGCAGTTGTGGCAGCCCTATTTACGACACGCTGCAAGCATCGCCGGACTACGCGGCCAAGGCGTCGGTGTCAGGGTGCATCGTCCCTTACGACAAGAAGATCGTCACCAACATTGCCGACATCGATTCGACATATGTGTTCCGCGAC
>DASVCM010000276.1:0-3924 GCA_036381635.1 Lacipirellula sp. | reverse complement strand
ACAGGTCAAGCTTGCGTCTATCCTTCTCCGAGGCGGCGCGGTAGGCGACCGCGACCACGGGATCAACTGAAACTGTGATTTGTTCTGGGTTCATAGACGCCGCCTGCATTAAACTCACCCGCCTATTAATCGTATCATGTGACGGCGCCAGCGACAAAGATTGCTTGATCCCCAAGGAACCCCGGCATTCTGCGGCGCTTTGACAATCAATTGGGTCTTCGCTACATTCTCCCACAGTTTGGTTCACCGTGCGTTGGTGGTCGGCTGCTTCCGCTTGTGAGAATGCGGCCGACGCAACAGGGAACTCCGGTGCGATTCCGGGACGGCCCCGCCGCTGTGACCAGGCTTTGACGGTCGGACAGTTCTAAGTGCCATTGCTGCGTGTAAGCACTTCGGACTGGTCGCTTAAGCGACCAGTCCAAACGCGGCGAGAAGGCGTGTGCCGATCGGAGCCTGGGAGTCAGAAGACCTACCAGCCGCATGAGAATTGCAACTAGCCGCGCGCGAGGGACGCGCTTAGTTGCGCAGCGAATCGTCATGGCAATGTAGCGCATGCATGCATTCGCATGCGCGCGAAGCGCCGGACGATTCATTAATCGTCACGCATGGACGGCCCACGCAATTTTTATTCGGCCCGACGCCGGCATCGTCCCTTCTGGGTTAGCCGGCAGCGTCTCGCTGCCGCGGCGGGCGCCGGATTGTGCGCCCCTACGCGCGGCAGCGGGACGCTGCCGGCTAACACGAGACTTGTGGCGCCCTGTGCACGCGGGGCGTTTACGCTCGTTGAGCTGTTGGTGGTCGTGGCGATTATCGGCGTGCTGGTCGCGCTGCTGCTGCCCGCGGTGCAGGCGGCGCGCGAAGCGGCGCGGCGATCGCACTGCCAGAACAACCTGCGGCAGATCGGCGTCGCCCTGCACGCCTATCACGGCGCGAACGGCGCCTTTCCGGTCGGCTGCGTCGAGAAGCGCGTTCACTCGAAGCCGGAAGCTCGGCAACTTGCCTGGTCGGCGTCGCTGTTGCCGCAGCTTGAGCAGCAGCCGTTGTGGCAATCGATCGACTTCAGTTCGCCGTACGATAGTCCGAGGAACGCCGCGGCGGCGCGGACTAAAGTCCCCGTCTACCTCTGCCCCAGCACCACGCGGCTCGCAGCCGGCCGCGACGGAACCGTGGTGACCAGCCCGGCCGGCGACTATCGGGCGGCGGCCACCGACTACGGCGGCGTCTACGGCGCCGCGCAGCTCCACCCTTCGAGCAACGGCGTGATGCTGTTCGACCGGGCGGTGAGTCTCAAGGAGATCACCGACGGCAGCTCGCAGACGCTGATCATCGCGGAGGATACGGGCCGCGGCTTCGGCATGGATGGCGAGTGGATCAATGGCGAGAACATTTTCGACGTGGCCGGCCCCGTGAACGCGCAGCAGCATGACGACCTGTGGAGCGACCACCCCGGACTGGTCATGGCCCTGCGGTGCGACGGCAGCGTGGCGCTGCTGTTTGAAACGATGGACGCGGCGCTGGTTCGGGCCGCGTGTACGCGGCTGCACGAGGATTGAAAGGCAAATTCCCACTGACTAGGAGACGATGATGATGTGGAAGATGCACCTATGGCTGGCAACGGCGGCCCTCGTCTTAGGCAGCGGTGAAAGGGCGATAGCCGCGCCGCCGGGGTATGTCGAGACGACCGTCGCCCTCAACGCGCCGCCGGTCGGCTTGGCGTTCGGCGACAACGGCGTTCTGTACGCGCTCGAAGGCGCCGAGTTCGGCAACAACCAGGCCGTCCTGAGGACGTTATTTCCCGATGGCACGTATGGCAGCAGCGTTACCGTCGCCGGCGACGATCCGGAGAACTTTTTCTCCAGTGCGATCGGCTACGACCCGATCACCGACCGCGTGCTGATCACCGACAACACGGGCGACGGCCGGCTGTATGCTGTCGATAGCGCCGGCGCGCGGGATACGATCGCCACGGCCATCGCAGGCATTACCGGCGTGGCGGTGCGCTCGACCGGCGAGATCTTCGTCTCGACGGCGCCGTTCGGCGACGCCGGCGAGGTGCGCGTGGTCGATCGAATCACCGGGGCCTCGACGGCGGTGCTTGAGAATCTGGGATTCGGCGCCGGGATCGCCTTCGACGCCGACGGCGACCTCGTAGTGCTCGATGCGAACATGAGCGCCCCTTACGACGGCCGCGTGCAGCGATTGCCAATCGACGAAACGCCGGCTGGCCTGGCGTACGGCGCGGCCGTTCCGCTGGTCAGCGGCACGCAAGCCGCGGCGGGGCTCGCGATCGACCGCGAGGGGGACGTCTTCATCACCGGCAACGGCGGCCTGTTCGCGCTCGACGGCGAGCCGCTCGACGATCTGACGTTCAGCAGCAACGGCAGCGCGGGGCAGTTCTCCACAGCCATTGCCTTCGACGCCGGAATGAGCGCCTTCGAACCGTTTGCTGGGCCCGATGGCGGTCGGCTGGCGTTCATGGCGGATTTCGGCTTCCAGCAGGAAGACTCGTTCGTGACGATCATCACGCCCGCTCGGCCGGAGGATTTTAATTCCGACGGCGTCGTCGGCGCCGAGGATCTTGTCGCGTGGTCGGCCAGTTTCGGCGCGGGCGCGGCTGAGCGCCAGCAAGGCGATGCTGATGCGGACGGCGATGTGGATGGCCGCGATTTTCTCGACTGGCAGCGGGCGGTGAATGAGGTGGCGTTGCCAGCAAGCAATTCGCTGGCCGTGCCGGAGCCGGCGGCTTTTGGGACAATCGCGGCGGCGATCGTGCCAATTGCTTGGCAAACCCGCAGGCGGCGGTAGGGTGAAAGGTGTGGGGGATCAAACTTTGTCGGCCCGAGCTGAACCCTGTCACCCCGAGGTCTTCCGAGGGGTCCGGCCCGTGTTCAAATCCCGGTACACAAAGCGGACGCCTCGGCAGACCTCGGCGTGACAGGGTTCTGACCGAGAAACGCTTTCTCTATCGCCCGCGGGATGGTTCAATCGAGGGGCACCATTGGACTAATTCTTCGAACCGTCCCGCGGGCATTTTTTCGTGAGCGCGTTTGGTGAGTTTGATGAGGCGGGGCGTGCTCCGCTGCGGACTGGTCGCTTAAGCGACCAGTCCGAACGGGCGTACACGGCGCACAACGCGCGGGCTTGGGATGCGCTGGTGCGCGAAGGCGTGCCGTTGGCGACGCCGGCATCCGATGAAGAATTGCGTAACCCGCTGGCGACGGTTGATCCGGCCGGGTGGCTTGGCGGCGATCTTCGCGGGTGGCGAGCTCTGTGTCTGGCCGCCGGCGGAGGTCGGCATAGTGCGCTGTACGCCGCGGCGGGCGCGCAGGTGACCGTCGTCGACATCAGCGGCGAGATGCTCGCGCTGGATCGCGCGGTCGCCGCCGAGCGCGGCTTCGAAGCGCGGCTGGTGCAGACTTCCATGGACGAGCTGTCGATGTTCGCCGCCGGCGAGTTCGACTTGGTAATTCACCCGGTGAGCACCTGCTACGTGCCCGACGTGGCGCCGGTGTTCGCCGCGGTCGCACGAGTGACGCGCCCCGGCGGCCTGTACATCAGCCAGCACAAGTCGCCGGTGAGCCTGCAGACCAGCCGCTCGTCGCAGATCGGCCGTGGCGGACGGCTTAGCGGACATTACACGCTCGACGAACCGTATTACCGCGAAGGCCCCTTGCCCGCCGCCGAACCGAGCCGCCTGCGCGAACGCGGCACGCTGGAGTTTTTACATCGCTGGGAACAACTATTGGGCGGCATCTGCCGCGCGGGATTTGTGATTGAGGACGTGATCGAGCCGCTCCATGCGAAGACGCAAGCGGAGGCGGGCAGTTTCGCCGACCGGGCGCGGTACGTGGCGCCGTATATGCGAATCAAAGCGCGGCGCGGCGTTCCAACCCCTCAATCGCCATCATTAATCGTCTAATGTTG
>DASVCM010000275.1:0-3199 GCA_036381635.1 Lacipirellula sp. | reverse complement strand
AGGTGCTGTTGCCAAACACGGGCGGCGCGTCCTGCCGAAGGGGAACCGCGCGGCTGCATGCGCACGGGCCTGAAAATATAGGTTTCGCGTGATCCACCCGCGTTCGGACCACCCGCGGCGGCGTGCCAGCCTCGAGCTACTGGGGGCGCTACAACCGATACCGTCCGCGAAACCGCCGTTCGGTTATTGCTGAAAGTGACATTAAGCACACGATTCGGCCCGGCTCCAGAAGTGCCGTGATCGTCCTCGCCGACATGCATCCGCACGAGTGCACAGGGAACTTTTCGGCCCTCGCCGCGTCGTAGTTGGTGCGGCGGTACGCAGCTAGCCTGTCTGGCCGCGCCCCCGCGATTGGCGTAGAACAGGGGCGCAGGCGGGCTAACCGACTTGTGGGAGGCGTCTCCGACGCCGATCACGCGCTGCGCTGCAATTGTTTGTGCCCAGCCGTGCGCAATCGGGGTCAGAGACCCCTCCCACAAGAATTTAAGTGCGAAGCTGGCGCACGCATCCCTCGGCACAACGTGATTCTGATTCGTAGGCGTCAAACGATGATTGCACGGCAACGATGGACATTCGCGACGCTCCTCATCCTGCTGGCCGCCCTGGCCGGCTTCGGGCAGCTCACCGCCGCGATGGCCGAAGGCGACTCGCGGCAGCAAGCCCGCAAGCTGATGGACGACGGCAACTTCAAGGAGGCGCTCGAGCAGCTTCGTAAGCTCACGTTGGAGCCGCCCGACGACAATTCACGCGAGATCGCCGAGGACTTCCGCCGAGCGCTCACCTGCTTTCAGCAGCTCAACTGGGTCCACGAGATCGACGAATACCGCGAGGCGGTCGCCGGTCGGCACGAAGTGGACTGGATCGTCCTCGGCGCCGTCGCCCAGAGCTATGTCACCGTCGAGCACCAGGGCTTCATGATCGCCGGCCAGTTCCACCGCGGCCAGCACCGCGGCGGCGGCAAGGTGGTGCACGCCACGGCTCGCGACCGCGTGCGAGCGCTGCAACTATTCAATCAGGCGCTTGAAGTTCTCCAGGAACACGAGGACGCGCAGAAGACTTCCGAAGCAGCAGAGCTCGTAAGTCACTTCGCCCAGGCTGTGATGTCAGGCGGAAACCATCAACAGCCCTGGCGGCTGCAATTGCTCACCGAGCTGAACCACCTGCCCGATTTCGAAGAAGGCTGGGGTTACCACGGCGGCGAGACCGTCGGCGCCCCGGTCGACGAGGACGGCGATCCCATCTTCTACGACCAGCCGGACTCCTGGAAGGAGGCCGAAAACGACGGCGAGCGCTGGCGTTGGCTCCTGGCGCTGCGAACCGAGTGGCAACCCGATCTGCAATGGAAAGAGCAGCGCGAACGGGCCGACTTCCTCCTCTCGCAGTTCGGCGTGCAGACGCTGGCCGAATACAACTGGTGGTTCGCCCGGCAGACCGACGACGCCGACACGACCAAGAGTCTGTTCGTCCTCCACACGCTCGGCGACGACGAGACGATCGCCAAACTCGCCTCCGGGATTAAACGGTTCAAGCTCCCCGAGGATCACAATTACATCTCGCTCTACCGAAAGGTAGCCGAAGGCCGCGAGGGAGATTGGAAGAGCGCCAAGGCGATGCTCGCCCAAGAGTACGAGAACCGCCGGCAGTATCCCCGCGCCGCGGAATTGTGGAAGGAACTGGCCGAGGCCGACGACTCGCAGGCGCACTATCGCGAGCGAGCTCAGCAGATCACCGGCAACTGGGGCCGGCTCGAACCGGTGATGACGCAGCCGGCCGGCAAGGGCGCGACGATCGACTACCGCTTCCGCAATGGCAAGCGCGTAGCCTTCACGGCCCAAGCGATCAAGCTGCCGCAGTTACTTGCGGACTTGAAAGAGTACCTCAAGTCCAATCCGCGGCAACTCAACTGGGATCAGTTGAATATCGAGAGCCTCGGCTATCGGCTGGTGACCGAAGGGCAAGACAAGTACCTCGCCGAACAGTCGGCCAAATGGGAGCTGGAACTCGATCCGCGCGACAACCATTTCGACCGCCGCCTCACGGTGACGACGCCGCTGCAGAAGGCCGGCGCCTACCTCGTCACCGCGAAGATGGAAGGCGGCAACACGCACCGCGTGGTCGTCTGGATCGCCGACACGGCGATCGTCAAGAAGCCGCTGGAGAAGAAGGCTCTCTACTACGTTGCCGACGCGGTCACCGGCAAGCCCCTGCCGAAGTGCAACGTCGAGTTCTTCGGCTACTGGCAAGAATCGCTTAACAAAGAAGGGACGCCGCAGCAAACGCCCGTCTATCGCATCAACACCAAAAACTTCGCCGAGCTGACCGACGCCGCCGGCATGGTCCAGCTTCCGGCCGACGAAGCGAACCGCCGCTTTCAGTGGCTGGCTATTGCCCGCACGCCCGAAGGTCGGCTGGCCTACCTGGGCTTCACGGGCGTCTGGACCGGCGAGTACCACAACGCCCAGTACAGGCAGGTGAAGGTGTTCACAATCACCGATCGCCCAGTGTACCGGCCGGCGCAGGAGGTGAACTTCAAATTCTGGGTCGCCACCGCGCAATACGACCAGCAAGCGGAAACTTCCCCGTTTGCGAACCAGTCGTTCCTCGTCGAGATTCACAACCCGCGGAACGAAAAGGTCCACTCCACGCAACTCACCGCCGACGCCTACGGCGGCATCGCCGGCAAGTGGACGCTGCCCGAGGGCGCGACACTCGGGCAATATCGGCTGACGGTCGTCAACCACGGCGGCGGCACGTTCCGCGTCGAGGAGTACAAGAAGCCGGAGTATGAAGTAACGATCGACGCGCCGGACAAACCCGTGAAGCTCGGCGACAAAATCACGGCCAAGATCACCGCGAAGTACTACTTCGGCGAGCCGGTGACCGAAGCGCGCGTCAAATACAAGGTGCTCCGCACCACGCACGACGAGCCCTGGTTCCCTCCGGGGCCGTGGGACTGGCTGTATGGCCGCGGCTACTGGTGGTTCGCTGAGGACTATACGTGGTACCCGGGCTGGGAGCGCTGGGGCGCGCCGCGCCCCGTCGCCAGGTGGATCTGGCGGCAACCGGAGCAGCCCGAAGTCGTCGCCGAGCAGGAAGTCGACATCGGCGAAGACGGAACCGTCGAGGTCGTCTTCGATACCTCCGCGGCCAAACAGTTCTATCCCGACGAAGATCATAGCTATCAGATTCAGGCGGAAGT
>DASVCM010000274.1:0-3418 GCA_036381635.1 Lacipirellula sp. | reverse complement strand
CCCCTGGCCGCGGTGCCGCTGGTGGGGCCCGCGCACGCGCAGCAGGCGCCGCCCCCGAAGGGCAACGTCCCGGACACCCCGTACAAGATCGCCCACATGACATTCTTCACCGGCGCGGCCGCGGTGCTGGGCGAGCCTTCCTTCAAGGGGCACACGCTCGCCGCGGAGGAGATCAACGCGCAGGGCGGCCTGCTCGGCAAGCGCAAGATCGAGACCCTCAAGGCGGACGAGAACGCGGGGACCGACGCCAACGTCAAGGAGATGCGCCGCCTCAAGCTCTCCGAGAAGGTCGACCTCTTCACCGGGGTGATCTCGAGCGGCAACACCCCCGCGCTGGGGCCGGTGGCCGAGGAGCTGAAGCTGCTCACGATCTTCGTGGACGGCTGCACCGACTTCCTCTTCGACAAGGCGGTGCCGAAGCCGCACTACACGTTCCGCGTCACCAACATCCAGTCGGCCGACGGAATCACGTCGGCGGTCGGCGCCGCCAAGGCATGGCCGAATGCCAAGAAGGTCGGCTCCATCCAGCCCGACTACAGCTATGGCCGCAACGTGCATGAGCACTTCCTGCTCGCCTACCAGAAGCTGGTGCCCGGCGCGACGATGGTGTCCGAGGCTTGGCCCAAGCTGTTCACCACCGATTTCACCCCGCACATCACCAAGCTTCTCTCCGACGCGCCGGACGTGCTGATTTGCGGACTGTGGGGCGGCGACTACGTGGCGTTCTACAAGCAGGCGCTGCGTTACGGCCTGTTCGACAAGATGAAGGTCGCCACCACGCTTGCGTTCGGCGGCCAGCCGCACGCCATCGGCAAGGATCATCCGGAGGGCGTGCTCGCCGGCTGCCACGCCAACTACTTCTTCACTCATCCGGCCAAGGGCCGCTGGCCGGTCAACGACTCGTTCGTCGAGCGGTACTACAAGCGCTGGAACGAGTATCCGAGCTTCGAGTCGGATGGCGCATACACCGCGCTGTACCTGCTCAAGGCCGCGATCGAGAAGGCGAACCAGCTCGCGGGCGGCTGGCCCGACGACGAAATGATCATCGCCATGCTGGAAGGCATGGGCATCAATTCGCCGGCCGGCTACCTCTACATCCGCCCGGACAACCATCAGGGCTACAAGGACACGATCATTGGCATGACCAAGAACGTGCCCGAGTACGACTTCCCCGTATGGGATCCTGAGACGATCGTCACGATCCCGATTCGCGACATCACGGCGCCGCCGAACTGGCCGAAGCCGGGACAGGGGCACAACGAGTCGACCGCCGCGGCCAACTGGCTGAAGACCACCTGGCTCGGTTAGGCGGAAAGGGCATCGCGCTGCGCGTTGCCAGTGTCAGCCGAACGCGGGCCATCCTCCCGCGTTCGGCACGACCGGCCGCCGTCGTCCATCTCTGCAAAGCGAAGCCATCGGCGGCTCGTCGAAACGTCGGGGGGTGAACGGTCATCCTGACAGCATGTCGGACGCGCCTGTTGACCTCCCGACGGGCCGCCTGTGTCGACCATGCTCAGCCGTTCGATGCTTGTCGCGCTCCGGGCGGGAGCGTAACGTCAGACAAATGTTCGGGGCGGGGGGATTATGGACATCCTGATCATTCAGGTCCTGAATTCGGTCTTCTACGCCTGCATCCTTTTCCTCATCGCCGCCGGCCTGAGCCTGATTTACGGAGTGATGCGGATCGTCAACCTGGCGCATGGCAGCCTGTATGCGCTCGGCGCCTACGTGTCTGCCTGGGCCATTGGCACCTTCGCCGCCGGCGCGCCGCTCCCGGTGCTGTTTCTGCTGCTTCCGCTCGGCGCCTTTGTCGTTGCCGCCGTCGGCGCGTTGATCGAGCCGACGCTTCTGCGCCCGCTCTACAACCGGCCCGAGGAATATCAGCTGCTCGTCACGTTCGCGCTGCTGCTGATCCTCGAGGACGTGATGCACTACCTGTTCGGGGGGATTCCCCTCTCCGCCGGAAGAGTGATCGACAGCATGGGAACGATGTCGATCGGGACCCTGCGATATCCGCTCTATAACGTCCTTGTTGTGGTCGTCGGCGTCGCCGCCGCGGTCTTTCTGTGGGCGTTCATCTACCACACGCGATTTGGCGTCATCCTGCGCGCCACCTCGCAGAACATGCGCATGGCTTCGGCCCTCGGGCTCAACGTGAAGCGGGTCTACGTGCAGGCCTTTGCGCTGGGCTGCTTCATGGCCGGCCTCGGCGGTGCCGTGGTCGTTCCGGCCCAGGCCGCCGTGCTCGGCATGGGGGTCGAGGCGTTGATCCTCGCGTTCGTCGTCGTCGTCATCGGCGGCCTCGGCAGCCTTGAAGGCGCGTTGATCGGGGCGCTGATCGTCAGCTTCGTCCGCACGGCGGGCATTCAGTTTTTTCCCGAGGTTGAGCTTGCGGTCCTCTATGTGATCGCCGCGCTGGTTCTGCTGGTCCGCCCGACCGGCCTGTTTGGAAAAGCATGACCGCAATGCCGTCACGCACCGGCCCTTCGACTTCCCTCCTCCTCGCCTGCGCGATTCCGGTCGTCATCGTGCTGGCGGTGCTGCCGCAATTCATCGATGTGTATCAGGTGCAGTTGCTCACCTATGGGCTGATCTATGCGATTGCGGCGCTCGGCTTCAATCTGCTGCTCGGCTACACGGGCCTGCTTTCCTTCGGCCACTCCGCCTATTTCGGCGTCGGTGCCTACTCGGCCGCGTTCATGGTGAAGTACTTCGGCGTCGGCTCGATGGAGGTGTACATCCTGGTCGGGCTCGCGGTGACCTTCCTGGTGACCGCGGTGTTCGGCTATATCTGCGTGCGTCACACCCGCATCTTTTTCGCCATTCTGGCGTTGGCCCTGTCCCAGGTGCTCTGGACACTGGCCTACAAGTTCTTCTGGGTGACCGGCGGCACCGACGGATTGCGCGTCCCGTTCGCCAACCTGACGCTGCTCGGCGGATTGATCGATTTCACGGGCCGCGGCGCCTATCAGCGATTCGCGGTGAACTACTATTACTACGTGCTCGTCCTGTTCTGTATCTGCACCGTATTTATGTGGGTGATCGTGCATTCGCCGTTCGGCAAGGCGCTGCAGGCGATCCGCGACAACGAAACGCGTGCGCAGTTTCTCGGCATCCGGATCAGGCAATACCGCTGGCTGGCGTTCCTGCTGTCCGGCTGCTTCACCGGCCTTGCCGGCATTCTCTGGGTGCCGCTGAACGGCCTGGTCACGCCCGATATCCTTTACTGGCCGTTCTCGGGCGAAATCGTGTTCATGACCGTGCTCGGCGGATTCCGTACCTTCACCGGGCCGATCATCGGCGCCGTCGTGTTCAACTATCTGAAGGTCTACGCGGTGGCCAGTACTCCGTACTGGCAGTTCCTGCTCGGCGCCGTGCTGCTGGTCCTCGTGCTGGCATTGCCCTCGGGTATCGTCGG
>DASVCM010000273.1:0-9607 GCA_036381635.1 Lacipirellula sp. | reverse complement strand
GCCGCTTCGCGCGCCGCCTGCACGGCCGGCAATAGCAGCGCCACCAAGACGCCGATGATGGCAATCACCACCAGCAGTTCCACCAGGGTAAATCCGCGGCCCTTCGATCGGATGCGACTTCTCATTTCCAATCCTGCTCAGCAAGGTTGAGTGGTGCCAGCCCGGGCGCCCTGCGGTCGGGCGCCCGCGTCTTGCTCGGTTGCGCCTCCCATGGAGGAAACTTCTAAGCTTTGTTCGCGCGGCGACCGGCCGCAGCAAGCCCTACGAGCATGAATGACCCGATAACAACTGAGGTTGGCTCCGGAATGGCTGCCACGGACGACCCCGCGGAAACCCGAGTTTTCCAGACCGTCAGGTCATTCGCATCGACGGCGCCGTCATCGTTGGCGTCGCCGTCGCCGAGTTCTGCGCCCGAGGCGGTTCCGACGTTGCGCTGCCAGGCGAGAAAATCGTTGCCGTCGACGTCGCCATCGTCGTCGAAGTCGGCGTTGGCCACGAGCGGCGGCGGGAAATTGGACGTGGCCTGGATGTTCACGTCGTCGATGATGGAACCCGCCTGGTTCGTGCCGCGCGAAACGAAGAACTTTCCGGCGTCAATCGCGTCGGTGTGATAGAACTGGATCGGATCGTTATTGACCTTCAGACCATTGACGAAAAAGTCGTACGTCTTGGCCGTGAAGTCCATGTCGAAGCGGAAGTTGTACCACGTGTCAGCCTCCCACAAGAGTCCCGACTTGACCCACACCGCCGAGCCGGCCGTCGCACTGCCGAAATCGATGTGCCGTTCCACGACATTCTCATAAGGGTTGGGGCCGACGGTATCCACGCCGAACCGCACCGCCACAACGCGTCGCTCTTCGCTTCCACTGCGGCTGTCCATAATGCCGAAGAAGTTGTTGCCTTGGCGTTCGCCGATGGTCTTGCCGTTGCCCGCAGGAGTTCCTGCCGGATCGGCGCCAAGACCCGAGGTCAAGGGACGGGCCCAGAAGTCCAGCGTCACATTGTTTTCGGTCGTCAGGCCATTGATGGTATTCCGCACCAAATAGCCACTCGGCTCGACATTGGTGTCGACTTTGGCCACGAGCAGCGCTTGGTCCCCAGTATGCACCGTTTGGCCGACATTTAGGCCGGCGGTCGTCAGTTCCGTTGCAATTTCGTCGGCGGTTTGAACGCGTGGAAATCGATCCCCGCCCACCCAATTGTCTTGTAGAAACAACTGGCCGGTGACATAGCCGGCTGGATAAGTGACTTCCGTCGCTCCGCCAGCCTCGAAGCTGGTGATATAGCCCGGCGGAATCTGTGCGAAAGCCGTAGTCGCGCCGATGGTCAGTGCCGCGATTGACGTCCCTAGGGCAAGCCGAACACGGGGATGCCGATACATTGCGTGCGCCTCCAAAAATCGATTCGGGAAAAGTTCAGTAAGTCCTTGAGCTGTCGCTTCCTCAATACACATACAGGGCAAGGCGCCGATGCGCGATGCTGCCCCCCAAGACAAGCATCACGCATCGGCGAACCTCGCTAAGGCTCACCAGCGAGAGGGCCTCGCTCGTAAGCAGTTCGTCCAAAATTCCGGTTACAGGGTTTCATTGATCCCTTGCCGCAGCGGCATGACTGATCCGTCTACCTGAGTCGCACGAACGTGCTGGCGGATCTCATCCGCGCTGAGCGCTCGGCCGTAAACGGCAACATGGCTGATGAGCCCCTGCCAGCACTCGGGGCTAATCTGCCCGTCCGAGCCGGGGGGATTTCGGCCGATGCGCGCATCGCCTGCCGTCCGATGCCCGATCGGAGTCCGCAGTTCGTTGCTCCAGGTGATCTTGGTCTCCCCGCCGAAGAGCGGATCGACCGCGGGTCCGATGGTTCGGAAACGACGTTCAACCCGTTCGCCGTTGACATACAGCGAGGGCGTCCCGACTTCATCAATCGTCGCGGCGAGATGAACCCACTCGTCCGGCTCGATCGGAGTCCGCGACACGCAGTCGTAAACCCCATAGACGGTGAGGTGGAATCGCAGACCCTCATGCGGCTGCTGCCGCCAAGCGCCGTCGACAACGCCAATGGCCATTCCGCTCCGCGGTCGATCGAACGTGGAGAATATTCGCTGCGGACCGGAAACGTCGCCGCTCGACAGCACCCAAGCTTCGTAGGTGCATTCGCTGACGATGCCCAAGGCCTCGTCGGGCGTCACCCCCATCCCGTCATGGGCGCCGCCAAAGCGAGCAGCGCCCTCGGGTCCGCCACGATGCAGTTCAGGCGCGTCGGCAGCCTCCACCAAGTCGACGCCGATCGAAAACGAGGTCGATAGCTCCAGACGACCGCCGCTGACCACAGGGGCATTTCGTTTGTCCAACCGCCAATAGGCCAGCGGCCGACTCTTGAGAACCGCCAGCTCGTAAGCTGAGTGCGGCACTCGCCGCAGGAACTTTGCCGCGTCGAACGCAATCTTCCGTACTTCGCTGCCGTCGGCGCTCACTTCTTGCGCAGCGCCGACCTGCAGCATCCGGCTGGATTCCGACTGATCGCGGTCGCCCTTGACCAGGGCAACCTCGCCTTCGAGCACATGAATGCTCGCCGCGCCTTCTTCAGTAACCTCAACGCCAAACTCGGTTCCTAAATCAATGAACGACGCGGCTTGCGCGCGAAGCGTGAAACCCACCGCCTCGGGCGGCACGTTGGCCACCACGCGGCCGCGATGAAAATTCACTCGGTCGGGCGACACCAACTCGAACGCCGCCGGCGCCTCGACCACCAATCGCGCCCCGTTCAACAGGGCGATCTCGACAACGCCTCTTTCCAAGGTCGCCGGCCCCGGCGATAGCTGATCGCCTTTCGCGACGCCAAGCTTTGGTTCCTGCCACTTCGCCTGGAAGGACCGAGCGATTGCGCCCACATAATGGCGACCTGGAGTCGGCAAAGCAGCCTGATGCCTCGATGCCTCTAACTTCCCTTTCACGAGGTCGGGAGTGGACAGTGCATGCCAGGCCACGGTCACCAACAGTGATGCGGCTACCGCCGCCGCGAAGTACCATCCGCGCGGCGCTGGCCCCGGCTCGGTGCGCAGCATGGAACGATCTAAGTAGAGTTCCTGCCGTCGAGCGGCCGTTTCGGCTTCATGCCGCGCCGCTTCTTCCGCCTCGCGCGCTCGGCGTTCCGCGAATTCGGCGTCTTCGTCCAGCAAACTCACAATGTGCTCGGGATCGATCCAACCCGAGTCTTCGTGGGCGTCATCGTCGACGGGCCGGTGGACTCGCGCCAGCCGCGGCGTCGGCAACGCCACTCCGGTCGCCAGGTCGAGGTGCAACATCGAGTGGAGCGACATCCATTCCAAGTACCAGTTGAGCGCCGCTCGGTCCGTCGCCAGCAGTTCGCGAAGTTCCTTTCGCTCGGCAGGCAAGAGCTTGCCGTCGGTCAGGCCGCTCACGAGTTCCACCGCTCGCGGCGATACGTTCTTAGCGTCGTCGCTCATGCTGCTAACGAAGTCCTGCGTTTAATGCATCCCATGAGAGCGGTTCGCACCCGTTTGAGCGCCATCTTCACGGCGGCGGCCGACCGGCCTTGCCGCCGCGCGATTTCCTCCATCGACGCCCCCGCGGCGTAGCGGAGCCGCAGCAACTGGAGCTGCCGTTCGTCCAACTCGGTCAGGCAATGCCGCAGGGCGACGCGCCGCTCGTCGTCGTCCGCGACGTCGACTTCCTGGAAGGCGTGCTCGACCAGCGCGTGGTCGACGATCAATCGATCGCGATTCTGATCGCGGACGAAGCTGACCGCCTTCAGATACGCCACCTCGCGGGCCCAAGCGAAAAAGTTGCTTCCCGGCCGGAATTGCTCTGCCTTCGACCAGAGGACGACGTTTGTCTCCTGAAGGACATTGCTTGCGTCGTGCACATCTCCCAGCAGCGTCGCGATGTAACGAAACAGCCGCGGCTGTGCGGCCGTTAGCTGCCGGATGAAATCAGCCTGTGCGTCGGATGAGGGCAAAGGGTTGTTCCTGAACCGGGGTCCCCGCGAGCCTTTGAGAACGATCCGGCAAGTCGAGGAGCCGTGGCGCGCAGCGCCCGCTGCATAGGAATTCCGCCATGGTGAACAAAGTAACGCGGAAAATCGAAACCCGCCAAAAAGCAGGCCCAACGGTCGATAGTCGAACCGCCGGCATCTTCAGGCGGCCTAACTAAGTTGGGGCACAACTTCTGGCCGCAAACCCGCTGCAGCTCAAGGGTTGCACGGTTATGGGCCGCCGCTACAATACAAGGCTCCCAGCGGCCAGTGGTCGGCCGTACGACCTTTTGCACCGATACAGTTTTGCCATGATCCCTGAGCGCAAGCCCACCAGCACCCGCCGCGTCGTCAAGCGAGACCCCATTGCCGTCGACGGCGTTCGTCCGCGGCCGATGTTTATTGATTACAAGGATCTCGACTTGCTGAGCAAGCTGACCAACCGGCATGGCCGGATTGTCAGCCGGCGGAAGACCGGTTGCGCCGCCGCCAGCCAGCATGCCGTGGCGAAGGCGATCAAGCGGGCCCGCTTCATGGCGCTGATGCCGTACGTCGGCGGCTGAGACGCGTTGCGGATATATATAGCCGAGCCATCCTGGCTCGGCGAGCGGCCGGCCAGAATGGCCGGGCTATTTACGGCGCGTCCGCATTGGCTTTTCCTTCACGCGCATTCAATGCCCGAGCCTTTTCATACGTCGCGTCTTGTCGAGTTCCACGACACCGACATGGCCGGCATCATGCACTTCGCGTCGTTTTTCGTGTACATGGAGTCGGCCGAGCATGAATTGCTGCGCTCCCTCGGACTGAGCGTCCACAGCCGCCTGGAGGACGAGCACATCAGCTTTCCGCGAGTGAGCGCCTCGTGCGACTACGTCTCGCCGGCGCGGTGCGAAGAGGTGCTCGACATCGCGGTGACCGTCACGCGGATCGGCGCCAAGAGCGTGACGTACGAGTTCCACTTCACGCGCGCTGGCGAGGAGATCGCCACCGGCCGGATGACGGCCGTCTGCTGCAACGTGTTTCCCGGCAAGGCGCCCGAGTCCCGGCCGATTCCCGCGGACGCCGTCGAGAAGCTGAAGACCTATGCGGCGTGAAGATGCGGCCCCGGGCTCTGCCCGGGGGTTGCGCAACGCTTGGGCAGAGTCCGTGCCGATGGAAGCCGACCCCCGGGCTTAGCCCGGGGCTGCAAAGTTGCGGCACGCTCGTCACAATGGCCGCATGCCCACACTTCTGGCCGAAGCGCTCACGAAGTCTTATCCCATCGCAGACGGCGAGATCGTCGTCCTGCGCGAAGCGTCACTGGCTCTGGAGCGCGGCGAGAGCGCAGCCATCCTCGGTCCGAGCGGCTCCGGCAAAAGCACGCTGCTGTCGATCTTCGGGACCTTGGAGTTTCCAACTTCCGGCAACTACAAGCTGGCCGACATCGCGCCGTTCACGCTCGGCGAGCCCGAACTGGCAAAGTTCCGAAGCCGCCACATTGGCTTTGTATTCCAGGACCATCACCTGCTGCCACAGTGCACGGTAATTGAGAACGTCTTGGTGCCGCTGCTGGCCGACGGCGCCGCGTCAAAAGAAGACGTCGAGCGAGCCGAGGCGCTATTGACCCGAGTCGGCCTGACCGAGCGGATGAACCATCGTCCGGCGCAGCTCTCCGGCGGCGAGCGTCAGCGGGCTGCTCTCGCGCGCGCCTTGTTACGCAACCCAACGCTGCTGCTGGCCGACGAGCCGACGGGCAATCTCGATCGTTCCACCGCCGCCGCGATCGCTGACCTCATGCTCGAGCTTCAGCGCGAACACAACGCGATCCTCATCGCAGTCACGCACAGCTCGGCGCTGGCCGAGCGATTGCAGCGGCGCTACGAAATCGACGCAGGTCGACTGATCGAAGCATAGCAGTAACTTCACCCCATTTAGGCCCCGGTCAGTGACCGGGGGGCCAACTCAGTAGTCGTACCACATCCCAACGCCGAACTTCTGCACGCTGTCGTTGAAGTACGAGAACTGATCGTCCTTGCCGTTGTAGTACTCCAAACCGATGCGATAGAGCCCCGAGGCCGGACTGCGCCGCCAGGCCCATCCAGTTTGCACCACGAAATTGCCGCCGAAGTCCACCTCCTCGCGCAGGTGGCCGTTGAACGCCGCGAACGGGGCGCCCCGCGCGCCCGTGCGGCCGGGCGGCCCGTAATCCACGCCGAATTGAAACTCCCACGGCTCGGCCACGTCGTGGTAGAAGGCGTAACCCATCTCGGCATACACGCGGAAACTGTCCGACGGATACAGCGAGTGGCCCCACACGAACACGTCGCGGCTGTAATTCAGCCGATTGAACGTTGGATTCTTCAAAATAAACTCGTCGCCAACATGCGAGCTGAGGTGGTAGTACGCCACCTTCGTCTGGTAGATCGAGTCGCCCCACGTGAGCGGAATGCCGAACCGGTAGTCAGTCGCCGCCACGTCGTATTCATTGTCGCGATCCAGCCGCGTGAGGCCGGCGCCTTCGATGCCCAGTTGCATCCCCTCGGGCCGCGTGTCGCCCCGGGTGCCGAACCTCAGGATGCCGACGTTGCCGCCCAGCGAGATGTCCCAGATGTCGTGGCCATGGCTGTTGTGCTCGTTGTGCCAGACCGAGCGGAATCGCGATTCCTTCACGCCCGCCAGGTAGCTGCGATAGATGAGCCCCTGCGGAAAAAGATGCAGCGCGTACGGCTCTCCGCTGTAACTGTACATGGGAGCGTAGCCGGCCGTCGCGTCGGTCAGATCGACGATGCGTCCATCGAACTCGCTAACCGCCGCGGCCGAGTCGGCGCCTTCCAGCAGCGGGCCTAGGTGCGGTAGCGTAACGCGGTCCTCATCGCTGGCCAGTTCGATCGCCTCCTGCGATTCATCGGCGTCGCGTTCGAAAGTAAAGCGGTCAGCGAGCCAGGAGAATCGCGGGGCGTCGGCCTTCGATTTGGACGCCATGCCCACGTCGGCGTGGGCAGGTACACTGCCGCTCGATCCCGCATCCGCCTCCGGATTCTTGGAATTCCCCTTCGAGGCGACGGGCGTGATCGGGTCGGCCGCGCGCGGCTCGGCGGGAGCCTCGCTCTCCCGGGGGCGTGGCATCAAACGTGAGGGCGTGTCAGCCGGCAACACAGCGGCGAGCGCCGTCCAAATCGCTGCCGCGGAGATCAACAGGTGCATCTTCATCTTGGCCGCGCCGGCAGAGGCGCGCTGAGTCAACCAGCGACGAAGTCCCCCAATGCCAGCCGGTGCGGGGAGCGTGGCGGCATGTCGGTCGCTGCAATCCCATGTATCGGCAGCCTCTCGCCGACGGGAATAACCGGAACTGGCGACAAAACCCGCTGCCTCCAGCCGCGTTACGTAATTTGGAGAAGGCTTGCCGGTCGCCGAATCGGCGCCGGTGAAGCCGGTGAAACTTTGCCGGCAACGCGGCAGCAACGGCAGCACTGCAAGCGGTCGATGCAATGAAAGTTGGCATTCACCGTAGCCGCGGGCTAACAGCCCGCCGGAGAACCAGAGTCAAGCTCACTGACCAGCGCGAGTTGCCACCCCCCATGCAATTCCTCGGACGAGCCGGCCTGATCGCACTTTGCGGCTTCGGCGCCGCCTCACTCGATCAATCGACATTGGCGGCTTCCCTCGGCCGGGCCTCGATGCCCAGCACCATCGCGCAATACTTCGGCTACGGCTACGGGGCTGGTCATCACGCGCCGATCGTCCGCACGCCGGGCATGCACCCCGATCACGCGCCGCGAAATGTCCGCCTGCCGCGCTCCGCCGGGCCGCTTTACCCGGCGCCGTATGAGCCGTTACGATGCTACGGCGAAGCGTGCTATGGGAGCCCGGAGCCGGCGCCCGCCTATCCGCCGACAGAGGCGCCTCAGCCAGCCGACCTCGTTCCCACGCCGGCCGCGGCCTCTCCGCCGGCGCCCGGGCCGGAAGCCAGGCGTCAGGTCTGGCGGCGTCCCTTCTAGCCATAGCGCCATCGCCCCGTTGTGAGGCGTCTGCGCTATGGAATACCTGCTGATTGCAATCATCGTCGCAGCTCTGCTTGCTGCCCTGCAAATTGCATTTCGACGCCAACTAACGGCGCAGCGCGATTCAAGCCGGGTAGAGAACCGCGAAACGGCGATGAAAAACTTCGAACCCAGTCGCAGCCTGCTCGCTGGGGAGTTCCTCGCCGCCGCAACCGCCACCGGAAAGCCCCGCGGCTTGCGTTGGAAGGCCGTCGAGCTCGCTGGGCCGCCGACGTTCGCCGCCGACCCGCGCGGCTCGCTCTACGCCCTGGTGGCCGCCACGATCAGCTTTGAAGCGATCGAAGGCGGCGGCATGGAAGACGTCGAAGCCGTCGGCAATCTCCGCTCGGCGACCGCCGTGTTTGCCCATCGCAACGGCCGCTGGACCACCGACGGCCGCGTCATCTTCAACCTCGAACCCGCCGAAGCCATCGAGCGCTTCGACGCCGCGCTCCAGCCAATTATATAGCCCGACCATCCTGGCCGGGCGCCGAGCCAGAATGGCTCGGCTAAATACTCTCACGTCCTCCGCTCGCCGCCGGCGACGACCGGATTGCGCAGCGTCCCCAGCCCGTCAATCGTCACCTCGGCCACATCGCCCGGTTTGAGAAACACCGGCGGCGTGCGAGCCATTCCTACGCCGGGTGGGGTACCGGTGTAAATGAGATCGCCCGGGAACAGCGTGCAAACGTGGGATAAATAGCTCACCAGATAATCGACCGGAAAGATGAGCTGCTCCGTCGACGAGCTCTGCATCACCTGGCCGTTCAGCCGCAACTCAATGTGCAGTTGACCTGGATCGCGAATCTCCTCCGGCGTCGCCAGCCACGGCCCCAACGGCGCGAACGTGTCGAACGACTTGCCCAGCAGCCATTGCTTGCCGGGCTTATGCTTCTGCCAATCGCGAGCCGACACATCGTGGCCGCAAGCATAGCCGGCGATGTGGTCCCACGCCTGTTCGCGCGTCACCCGCCGAGCCATTCGGCCAATGACGACGACCAACTCCGCCTCATAATCGACCTGGTTCGACTCCGGCGGCAGCTCGATCGGCTGTTCCGGACCAATGATCGCCGTCGGAAACTTGCAGAAGATCACCGGCTCCTCGCCGGCCGTGGCGCCCGTCTCGGCCGCGTGATCCGCATAATTCAAGCCGACGCAGATGATCTTCTGAGGATCGAGCACCGGCGGCAGGAGTCTCACCGAGATGAGTGGAACGCCAGGCCGCTCGCTGATTCCAGCGGCCACGCCTGCCAAGGCGGCGGGGCCCAGTTCCAGCAGCAACTTCATTGAGCTGGGAAGCTGCGCATCGATCGCACGCAAGTCCACCACCTCAAGGTCATGGTCGCTGGCGCCGCGAAGGGCGCCGATGCGAATGGCGCCATCGGCCTCGTACGTGACAAGTCGCATGGGCTGCTCCCCATCAGATTTCATTCCTAAAGTTGCAAGCCAAGCTAGTCGTCGCGCGCCTGCGGCACAAGCGGTCTAATCGCTACGACCCAACAAGTTCAGATGTGACGGTCGCTCCGATCACACTGGCGGTACACCGCTCGCGGGAGGGCGAGGCTCCTGCCGAGCCTTAACAATCGGCCAGGCGG
>DASVCM010000272.1:0-8581 GCA_036381635.1 Lacipirellula sp. | reverse complement strand
TCGTGCGGCTCGACGTCGAGGCGGCCCGCGACGTCTGCATTCGCGACGATGTCGTCGATTCGCTCAATCGCCAGGTGATAAGCGACGTGCACGCGCTCATTCAGGAGAACGTCGCCGACGTCGAGCCGGCGTTCCACTTCTACTCGGCTTCCCGGCACGTGGAGCGAATCGCCGACCATGCCACCAACGTCGCCGAGGACGTCATCTATCTGGTCGACGGCGAGATTGCGCGGCACAAGCATGATGACGTCGCTTACTAACTGACGCTGGAAGATTTTGCGATCGTGGCAAAGGCTCGAATCCTGATCGTGGAAGACGACGCCTCCCTGGCGGAGGTGCTCGACTACAACTTAAGCCAGCAGGGTTACGACACGCAGGTCGCCCGTGACGGGCAGCAGGGGCTGCGCGAAATCCGGCTGCGGCCGCCCGACCTGGTGGTGCTGGACCTGATGTTGCCGATGATCGCAGGCCTCGAGCTCTGCCGGCTGCTGCGCGCCGATCCGGCGACGCAGAACGTCCTGGTGATGATGCTTACCGCACGGTCGGAGGAATCGGACGAGCTAGTCGGCTTTAGCGTAGGCGCTGACGACTACGTCACCAAGCCGTTCAGCGTGAAGGTCCTGCTGCAGCGCATCGGCGCTTTGTTGCGGCGGCGCGACCAGGGAGTTGGCGAACGGGACGTCATCGTGAGTCAGGGGATCATGATCGACCGGCGCCGGCATCGGGCCACGGCGTCGGAGCGGCCGCTCGATCTGACGCCGAGCGAGTTCGGCTTGCTTGCGGCGCTGGTGCGGCAGCCGGGCCGCGCGTTCTCGCGGGCGGAGTTGATCGACGTCGCCTTGGGCGATAATGCGATCGTGCTGGAGCGGACGATCGACGTCCATATCCGCGCGCTGCGGAAGAAGCTCGGCCCGCATGCGGATCTCGTCGAGACGGTCCGCGGAATTGGCTATCGTCTGCGAGATCCGGCGGACGTGGCGGTGAGTTGAGTATTGTTTGTGGGAGGCCTCTCTGAGGCCGATAGGAGCGCTGAGTGCGAGGCGGAATCGGCGTCGGAGACGCCTCCCACAGAATCCGCTCGGTCGCAGTGTGAGATAAACACGCAGTTCTGGAAGCCGCAGGGCATCGTTGGGCAGCGGATGGTGTTGTAGTACCACCGCATGACGTACACGTGGTTCGACATGCTTAGGTCGACAACCCCGACGACCGGCGTCTCGCCGCGGATTTCGTGATTCTGCACCCCGGCAAGCGGCACGCGGGCGCCATAGCCACTGAGGCCGGGAGACCAATAGTTCTCGACGACCGCGGCATGGCAGGTCGGCGCCAGATCGTAAAAGATCGTCTCGTGGTACGTCTCGGGCGCATCGAGCAGCGTGAGCTGCGCCGTCGGACCGAGATCCTGCAGGCAAACGGCAGCCTGCGTGGCGACGATCGTGCCCAGGCTGTGGCCGATGATCTGCGTTTGCGAGGGGTCGAGGCCGCGGGCGCGCAGGGCGGCGGCCAACATTCGGCCCTGCTCGCGGCCGACGCGGAGCGGCTCGTCGTTGAAGGGCGAGATGCGCACCCCGTTCCAGTCCCAGGAGAGCAGGTTGTAGCTGTCGCCGCAGCGGGACTTGATCGCCGCGGCGGCCGCGGAGCCGAACGTCGTCCGAATGCGGTTGGGAAGCGGGTTCCAACCGTGCGTGATGACGATCGTCGGCTTCGCCGGATCGATCGGGTCGCAGACGGCCGCGCCGCAGGAGTAATTCAGCAGCACGCCCATGCGTCCGTTGCCCCCCTTTTGCAGGACGGCCGTATTCAGGCCGCAGCCGGTCGCGAAGACGCAAGCGGCGACGAGCATCAGCGTCGGTGAAACGCGAAGTCGCATCCTTGCGGACCTGGTAAGGGCTTCGGGCTATGCCGGAAGGGAAGGCGGCAGTTTGCCGGCGGGGCAAACCTGGCGGGGAGCGCCTTGCATTTGGAGTGCGTCGCGCCTGCTGATGTATCGGTTTGCGAGGCCGAGCTCATAGAAGTTCTTCGGCATAAGCATGCAGGGCGGCGTCGTCGCCGGTGTGCCAGAAGAGAACGGTTTCATCTCGGGAGAAAGTCCCGCGCTGGATCAAGTCGATCATGGCGCCGGCGGCGCGGCCCGTGTAAACGGGCCCGACGAGCACGCCTTCCGTCTGCGCGAGCAGCCGAATGGCATTGCGTTCCAGATCGCCAAGGACGCCGTAGCCGCCGAGATAGTCGTAGTTCGTCACAAAGTCTTCTACCGAAAGGCGTACGTCGCTTTTCAGCAGAACCGCCGCGAGATTGGCAACGCGACAGACGTCGGCGATGAACTTTTCCTCGGTCTTGTCGTCTGGCGTCTGGTCAATGCTTATCGCAGTGAGGCGGCCCGTATAACCGGCCAGCTTGGCGCCAAGCACGAGCCCGGCTTGCGTGCCGCCGGAGCTTGTCGCAAAAATAATGTGGTCTATGTCAATGTGCTCCTCGGCCATCTGCTCCACGAGCTCGAACATCGCCGCCACGTAGCCGAGGGCGCCAAGCGCGTTGGAGCCGCCTACGGGGATGACGTACGGCCGCCGCCCGGCGGCTTCGAGTTGTTGCGCGAGCTCAGCCATGCGTGCGTTGCGATTGGCGCGTGGGACCCAGTGAATGTTAGCGCCGAGAACGTGATCGAGCAGCAGGTTGCCGACAGGCGGCCGCGGGTCGCCGCCGATCACAAGATGGCATTCCACGCCGAGCTGATTCGCGGCGGCGGCCGTTTGCCGACAATGGTTGGACTGAGGCCCACCGGCGGTAATAACGCAATCGGATTCAGTTCGAAGGACGTCAGCCATCAGGAATTCAAGTTTGCGCGCCTTGTTCCCGCCGCCAGCAAGTCCGGTTAAGTCGTCTCGCTTGATCATAAGCCAGGGGCCGTCGAGCTCGAGGCGCAGGTGGAGCATGTCATCCAGCGGCGTTGGCAAGTGAGCCAGTCGCATGCGTCCGATTTGATTCAGTTGATCGTGAATTGCATTCAACGCTGCGCCCTCCGTGGATGCTTTTGATTCTGAAGGTCGATCTTCTGCTGCTTCGTCTCCCGGATCTCGGTGTCGGACTTTCCTTTGTCGAGGTCCTCGCGCGCCGATGCGGCCAGGTCCTCGTAGTCTTGCCGCAAGCGTTCGAGATCGTGCTCTTCAAGTTCTTCCAGGTCGAGCAGCGCGTTGTGGGCGCCTTTGGTACAGCGGATCAGCTCGTCGAGCTTGATCTGCATCGCGGCCGTATCGCGGTTTTGCGTGTTCTGAATGAGGAACACCATCAGGAACGTGACGATCGTGGTGCCTGTGTTGATGACGAGCTGCCACGTGTCATTGAATCCAAATAGCGGACCGGTGACGGCCCAGACAACGATCGTCCCGGCGGCGAGGATAAAGGCCAGCGGTTGGCCGGTTGCACGGGCGGCCCACTTAGCGAAGACGGTGAACGCGAGACGGAGTTTGTTCATGGGTATATAGCCGAGCCATCCTGGCTCGGCGCAATTGATTCGAGATGACGGAGGACGTTTAAACCAGAGAGGTCGCCCGGCCAGGTCGCCACGGCGACTCGCCGAGGCGAGATGGCCGGGCTATATGGGAGCGCCCCAGTGGGCGGTGAATTCCTTTTTGCACTTCGGGCAGCGGACGGCGGCGCCGAGGAAGGCGATCTTGGCGTCGTCGGCGTGTTGGCAGTGTTCGCAGGCGATTTCGAAGCGGAGACTGGCGTCGTTCAGCCGAGCGAAGCATTCCGCCGGGCAGTCTTCGAACTGCACGTCGTCGGCCGTTAACGTGGAAAGCTCTTCCACCGTCAGCCGCGTGATTTCGGCGATGCGGTTGGCCTGGCAGCGGATGGAATGCTCGAAGATATTGCGAACCGTGCGGCCGTTGCCGAAGTGCTCGTCGCGGTTTTCGAAGAGCCAGGTGAGGCCCAGCATGACTTTGGCACGCGTCTGGCAGTCGAGTCGATAGCGGCCGCGATCGCACATGGTCGCGAAGATGCAAGCAAGCTCGAGGGGGGTGTAGTCGGGGAAGTCGAGGTGGCGACTGAAGCGGGAGGTGAGGCCTGGATTCGATTCCAACAGCGCCTCCATCTCCGCCGGATAGCCGGCGAGGATCACGACCAGGCGGTCGCGGTTGTCCTCCATGCGTTTCAAAAGCGTCTGCACCGCTTCGTGGCCGTAGGGATCGTCCCCCTCGGCGTGGATCAGCGTGTAGGCCTCGTCGATAAACAGCACGCCGTCGAGGGCTTCGTCGATCTTCTTGTGCGTTTTGGGCCCCGTCTGGCCGGCGTACTCGGCGACCAGGCCGCTGCGATCGGTTTCGACCAGGTGCCCGCGCTTGAGAATGCCCATGGCGCCGAAGACCTTGCCGACGATGCGAGCGACCGACGTCTTGCCCGTGCCGGGGTTGCCGCCAAACACCATGTGGAGGCTGAGCGGCGTCGCGGGCAGCCCGGCTTTTGCGCGTTGCGCTTGAACCTTGAGAAAGTTGGCAAGCGTGCGGACTTCGTGCTTGACGTTCTCCAGGCCGATGAGGGAGTCCAGTTCGGCGAGGGCTTCTTCCAGGGTGGGTTGCGCCGCAGCGGCGTCCTTGTTGCTGGGGATCGCGTTCCCAGTCACCGCGGCCGACATGCCTTTGCGAGCGGGAAGCTGGTCCGCCGCGTCAAAAGTCTTCTCGACAGCTTCCGAGCCGGCTCGGTCGGCGGCGGCGTGTTGGTCGGCCTCGTCGATGGGGATGGGACGCAGATGCCGGTAAAGTTCCTCCTGGATCGATTTGATCGTCGCCGCTTCGACTGACTTCATCGCGCCGTCGGCGCGGGCGACGAAGTTCGCAAGGCGGATAACAAGGGCTTCAAGCTCGCCGATGCGATTGCGCAGCGGGGCAATTTCGTCGAACGGCCGGTACAGGCTGTACCACTTGAGCTTGAGGGCGTTGTCAGCCAGCTCGACGATTGCGGCGCGGAGCTGATCGCCCTCAAGCCGTTTGTTCCAGAGGTGCTCGATCAGCTCAGCGGCGAGCGCCTGCTCATTGCGGCTGAACGCGCGGTCGCACTGGCCCGTCTTGACGAAGATCTTGACCACCAGCGCCCGGTGGAGGTCGTCCATCAGCTCGACGAACTCGGCGGGCGTGTGCTTGATGCGATGGCTCTGCTCGCGAATCGCCAGTTCGCCGCTGGAGCGGTACAGATCGCGGCACTCGGCGAGCGATTGACGAAACTGAGCCAGGATTTGTGGGAATTCGTCGGTGGGCATGAATCGGCGGCTTGGGCGATTGGCTGACCGAGAGGTGTCGCGTCACCATTCTGTCGCGAACTTCATTTTTGGCGACAAAATGCAGAAATCGCTTAACAAGGATCAGTGAAATCGCGGAAATCTTCGGAAGACTTGCATCTTTCTACCGTGCACGAATTGACGCCAAATCTGTCGCGGCGTCCAAATGAAGGCCTCGTTGGTCAATCGGACGCGCAGCCGCGACGGCTGTGCGGGCAGCACACGAAGGGCATTCTCCGCCGCTTTACTGAGCGCGGGGCTGTGTGATCCGAACATAGAGCATCGTGTGGCCACTTTCTACAATTATTTTCCGAATTCGCGTGTGCCCTGCAGGGCGCGTTTGAAGGGATGTTTCTCGCAGAGTCTGCGCGAAGTAATGGGGTTCCATGAACGCTGAATCGCTTTTTCGGGACGTCGGGCTTGCGAAGTTTGTGGCGGAGCACCTCCACCGCTTACCGATTGCGTTGGCCGGTTCGGTAGAAGACTTCAAAGCGTTGGGAAGCTGGCAAGCGCTTGATGAGATTCTTGGCAGCGGCGAGCCTGACATGCTCGTGGTGCGAAATGGCGAGCGGCGCGGCGACGCCCGGCCGGTGAATGAAGCACAGGCCCGAACGTTGAGCGATGACGGCTACACGATCGTGGTTCGGCATGCCGAGCGGAATCACGCTGGACTGAGTGAACTCGCAGGCTGGTTCGAGCGAACCTTCTACGGGCCGGTCGATGTGCAGATGTTCGTCACGCCGCCGGGGCAAGCGGGGTTCTCGTGGCACTACGACGCCGAGGACGTGTTCATCCTGCAGACGGCGGGGTCGAAAGAGTACCGGTTGCGGAAGAATACGGTGAACCCGTGGCCGCTGGAGGAGACGCTGCCGGAGGACATGCGCTACGAGCGGGAGATCATGCCGCTGATGACGGTCTCGCTCGCGGCCGGCGATTTACTCTATGTGCCGTGCGGGTATTGGCACAAGGCGGATGCGAGCAAGTCGACCGAGGCGGCGATCTCGCTGGCCGTCGGCGTAATGAGCCGGACGGGCGTCGACGTGTTTGATTTCCTGCGACGGCGGGTCGTGGATTCGCTGCTGTGGCGGCAGCGGCTGCCGCTTGTGGGGGAAGCCGCGTCCAAGAGCGCCGAGGACATTGAGGCGGAATATCGAGAGCTGTTCGAGCGGTACGGGGCGGATATCGTCCGGGCATTGAACGATCCGCGATTCGTTTCCGCGTTCATGGCTGAGCGGGAGCGAGGGGCGCGGCGCCGGGACGGCGCTGGCTAACACGAGCCTTCGCGTTTGCACTCGTGCGAAGACGTGCGCGAATGTCGAGGGGCTATGCACGGCGTGCTTAGAGTTATGGCACTCGAGGGCGGCGCAGCGTTCCGCTTGAATCGCTTTCAACTTCTCAACATGCAGGAAACGCCGGGATTTAGCGTGGTTTCCGTAGGTAGACGGTAACTGCTGGCAATGCTCGGCACGGTGCTTGCTTTCGTGCCTCGCCGACACGTGGCCGACGATCGGCGCGTGGTGCATCGAGCAATAGGCGGAAGTCCAGGCGGACTCTTTTGAGTGCGGTCTTGCACTTGGCGGCGGAAGACGACTCCGCAGGAGAGGCCAGGTCCAAGCTCTCGTAGGCGCACGCATTGCGCACCTGCCGGCGATTTTCGGCTCACTCGCCTCACGCCGAATCGTTTGGGTTCCAGCAGGTCGCTGGTTGTAGGCATACCGTTCCATTCATTGACTGGGAGTGTTGCTATGGAGCTTCTATTCGATTGGTCGCAGCGCACGGGCGGGAGATCGTGGGGGCTGTGGCTTCTGGCGACGGCGCTATTGGTTTCGGTCGCCGCGGCGCCGACGACGTTCGCCCAAGAGACGGACGAAGCCGCGGAAACCGCCGAGGCGGCCAGTCCTGGCGACGTTCCAGGGGCCGAGCCGGCCGAGGAAGAGGAGCCGTTGACGCTCGAGAGCGTGGATGCCAAGGCCGACGGCGCCGCGATGGCCGGCCACACGGCGTGGATGCTCACCTGCAGTGCGCTGGTGCTGTTCATGACGGCGCCGGGGCTGGCGATGTTCTACGGCGGCCTGGTTCGCAAGAAGAACGTACTCGGCGTGATGATGCAGTGCGTGTTCTTGATGGGGCTGATGACGGTGCTGTGGGCGCTGTACGGCTACAGCCTCGCCTTTGGCGGGAGCGGCGCGTATACCGGCGACGGCGAGTACCTGTTCATGAACAACGTCCAGCGGTCGTGGCCGGAGGGCTCAGCGTCGGTCGTTGAACCCATGAGCGGCGCCATCTCGACGATCAATCACATGTTGTTCCAGGGAATGTTCTTCATCATCACGCCGGCGCTCATTTGCGGCGCCTTCGCCGAGCGGATGAAGTTCAGCTCGATGGTCGTGTTTTCAATTCTGTGGGGAACGCTCGTGTACTGCCCGCTGTGCCACTGGGTGTGGGACGGCGGCATTCTCGCATTCAACTCGGATCATGCGATTGCCGGGGGGGCCTTGGATTTTGCCGGGGGCACCGTCGTGCACATTAGCTCGGGCGTTTCCGCGCTGATCTGCGCCTTGGTGATTGGTAAGCGCAAGGGCTTCGGCCACGACGACATGCGGCCTCACAATCTCACCTACACGGTGCTTGGCGCCGCGATGCTGTGGGTCGGTTGGTTCGGCTTCAACGCCGGCAGCGAACTGGCGAGCGATCACCTGGCGACCAGCGCGTTTGCGACGACTCACTTCTCGGCGGCCGCGGGGCTGCTGGGCTGGGTGATTTATGAATGGCTGACGCACGGCAAGCCGACGGTGCTTGGCGCCGCGTCGGGTTTGGTCGCCGGCCTGGTGTGTATCACGCCGGCGGCGGGGTTTGTGAACTTGATGCCCGCCTTGATCATGGGCTTCGCCGCGGGCGTGGTCTGTGCGGTCGCGTGCGGCAAGCTCAAGCCGGCTCTTGGCTATGACGATTCGCTCGACGCGTTTGGCGTTCACGGCGTCGGCGGCACGCTCGGCGCCGTGCTGACGGGCGTATTCGCAACGCGGGCGGCGTGGGACATCGACTCCGGCAATAAGCTTGGCGTCACCGAAGGCGGCGGGACGGACGTGCTCATCGGTCAGCTCGTGGCCGTCGCCGTCACGTGGGTCTTCAGCATCGTCGCCACGCTGATCATCCTGAAGGTGATCGACGTCGCCATGGGTCTGCGGGTGAGCGAGCAGGACGAAGTCCGCGGCTTGGATCTGACCCAGCACGGCGAAGAAGGATACATCTTCTTCTAAAGAGCAGCATGACGCGAGCGACGCCTGCGCGGCGCGGCAATGGTCGGGCGCG
>DASVCM010000271.1:0-4846 GCA_036381635.1 Lacipirellula sp. | reverse complement strand
GGTCCAGTGAGTAATTGGCAGCGCCTTGCGCAGGCCGCTGAAACGGCGCATGTCGATGACGTCGCCCATCGAGTGCATCACGCTGCCGGCGGCGAGGAACAACAGCGCCTTGAAGAAGCCGTGCGTGAACAGGTGGAACATTCCCGCAGTGGCGCCCGCGGTGGCGAGGGCGTCTCCGCCGGAGACCAGCTCATGCCCCGCAGCGCCGACGCCTAGCGCCATAAACATGTAGCCAAGTTGACTGACCGTCGAATAGGCGAGCACGCGCTTGAGGTCGTTCTGCGTCAGTGCGATCAGCGCCGCCAGGATCGCCGTGATGGCGCCGATGCCGGAGACGGCGAGCTGCGCGTCGGGGGCGGCCTCAAACAGCGGCGTGCTGCGGGCCACTAGGTAGACGCCGGCGGTGACCATCGTGGCTGCGTGAATCAGCGCGCTGACCGGCGTGGGGCCTTCCATCGCGTCGGGAAGCCACACGTGAAGCGGGAACTGAGCGCTCTTGCCCATCGCACCCGCGAGGAGCAGGAAGCAAATCCAGGTCATTCGGACGGGATGGAGAGCCGCGACTTCGATCAGCTTGTCAGGGTCGAACAGCACGGTCGCGAAGTCGAGCGAACCGAACGTCACCCAAATCAGGAAGATGCCCAGAATGAAGCCCATGTCGCCAATGCGATTGACGACAAACGCCTTCTTAGCCGCGGCGGCGGCGGCAGGTTTCTGATACCAGAAGCCAATGAGCAAGTAGCTGCATAGGCCCACGAGTTCCCAGAAAATGAACAACTGGAAGTAGTTCGCCGACAGCACCAGCATGACCATCGAGAACACGAACAGCGAGAACGCGCCGAAAAACCGCGGGTAACCGCGGTCGCCGTGCATGTAGCCGGCCGAGAAGATCGAGACCAGGAAGCTGACCGTGGTGACCATCGAAAGCATCAGCGCGCTCATCGCATCGGCGCGCAGATCGATGTTGATCAGCATGTCGCCAATCGACAGCCACTGATACCCCGCCGCGATCACTCCGTCCGCGCCCTCGCCATGCGTCTGGAACGCGGCGGGCATGATTTCGAAGACGAGCAGCAAGGCGCAAATCGCCGAAGTGGCGAGCGCGATCCAGCAGGGCCAATGGCTCCGCGAGCGCAGAAATCGCGGACCAAGCAGCGCGATCACCGCCGCCGCGACGAGCGGAGCGCCGGGGATGAGCCAGAGAACTAGTTGCTGCCGTTCGGGGGACATTGATTAATGACGAATTCCCGAATGACGGATGACGAGTGAGCAGATGCAGCCTTGGCCCATTCGCCATTCGTCATTCGTCATTCAGTCATTCCTTTTACTCATCGTCTGCGGGGCTTGGCGTCAGGATTTTGCGGGGGTCGGTGGTGCGAGCGAGCTCGGCCGGAAAATCGTCGTCGATCTCCGGCATCCCGCCAGCCTTGGTGAGCCGGGGGGCGGTCCTGGCGGGACTTGGCGGTTCCGGCGGCGGCAGATCTTCATCACGCTGCAATGCGCTAGCCGGCAGGTCCGGCTCGCGGAGTTGGCTCCAGATGTCGACGTCCAGCGACTTGCTACGCTGATAAAGCGACAGAATCAGCGATAGTCCAAGCGCCGCTTCGCACGCGGCCACCGTCAGGATGAAAATGGTAAACGATTGCCCTTCGAGGCTGCGGTGCAGGCGGCCGAAGGTGAGCAGCGTGAGCGACACTCCGTGGAGCATCAGCTCGGCGGAGAGGAATATGAGGATCAGGTTGCGGCGCGTCATGAAGCCGATGCCGCCCAGGATGAACAGCACCGCCCCAACTGCCAGAAACGCCCCGGTGTCGCCGCTCATAGCGTCCCCTCGGCTCGACGCGGAGCGATGGCAATGGCGCCGATGCCGGCGATCAGCAGCAAAGCGCCGGCGATTTCGATGGCGTAGAGATAATCGCCGAACAGCGAACGACCGAGCGATCGCATGGTATGAAAGGCGTCGTCGTCTGGCGCCTGACTTAGCGGATTCGACCCAGCCTCCGCGGTGAGGGCGGGGCCGCCTGCGGCGCGCTCGGGCGCGTCCCAGCGCTGGTAGCTCCAGAGCATGGCCCCCAGCAGCAGCAGACTGGCAACGATCGACATCACCGGCGTGCGCGCCCGCTGATCGTAAAAGCTGCGCCCCTGCTGTTGCGAGAGCATGATCACGAACAGAAACGTAACAATGATGGCGCCGGCGTAGACGATGATCGTAGCCGCCGCAAGGAACGGGGCGCCAACGAGCATGAACAAGCCGCAGGCGCCAAGCGTCGCCAAGGCGAACCACAGGGCGGCGTACACCGGCTCGCGGGTTGTAATCATGAACACGCTACTGATAATCGCCAAGCCGGCAAAGAACCAGAACATGGCTTCGTCGGCCAATTCCCGCGGCGTGCCGACGGCTTGGTACAACGCGAACACCGCGGCCATCAGCCCGGCGGAAGCGACAAGGCCCCCTAGCATCCGCAGCGCCCGAGCGGCGCGCGGCGAAGTCGCCAGCCACAGGCCGGCCGCGCTCGCGGCGATGGCCGCGAGCATCACTACTTGCCGAACGGACTCGGTCATGTGGGCTTACGCGGCCGCTCAGGGTTTTCGTGGGGATGGATGACCCCGGGCGTCGGCGCCTTGGCCGAGCGATCGCCGGGAGTCACCGGGGTCGCGGGGGCGACGGTCGGTAGCTCGCTGAACTCCGACGCCGGACCGAGCCGGCCGCGGCCGGTTCGTATCGGATCGCGCGGATCGTCCTTCGTCTGGTCGTAAATGTCGAGCAGCTTGGCTTTGTTGTAAACCAGTTCGTTGCGCGTCTCGCCGGTGAGGTCGTAAATGTGCGTCAGCTCGATCGCGTCCACGGGGCACGCCTCTTCGCACATGCCACAGTAGATGCAGCGGAGCTCGTCCAATACGAACTCGGCGGGATACTTGTCGCGGTCGGGCCACTCGGGCGGGGCCGCGGCGGCGTCGATCGTGATGCAGTTCGCCGGGCAGGCCGTCGCGCACATCATGCAGGCCACGCACTTGACGCGGCCCTGCTCGTCCCGGTTCAGCCGATGGACGCCGCGGTAGTGGAGCGGCAAGTTCGGCTTCTCTTCGGGATACTGCTGCGTGACCGGCTGGTAGTTGGTGACGTGCTTGATCGTCGTCTTCAGGCCCTCGACGATCGCCGGCAGAAACGTCATCTCCCAGAAGCCCATTTCGGGCTCCTCGATCCAGATCACGTCCTGGTTGTCAGCGGTTTCGGCCATGGAACCTAGCAGTCTATGAAGTTTGCTCGGCAAGTTAAAGCGGGGGGAACTGCTGGGGCGTACTTAAGTCATTCCGAGGTCCGCCGAGGAATCCGGCCGGACCCCCTCGGCGGACCTCGGGGTGACAGGGTTCGACTCTCAGTGGACCGTAGGTGTTGCGGCTAGCTGCATCGCGCCGGGGCGGTGGCGTATTTCAGACCGCTTAGCCGTGACGCCAATGACGCCGGCTAGGACGAACAGGGCGATCGAAATCGGACCCAGCCACCACGTGGGCCAGCCAAACTGGAGCACGGTCATCACGGCGATCATGTTCGCCAGCGCCAACGGTATGAGCGCCTTCCAGGTAAGGTTCATCAATTGATCAAAGCGGAACCGCGGGATGGTCCAGCGGATGAGCATGATCAGCACGATCACGCTGAAGACCTTCGCGGCGAGCACCAGGATTTTCACCAGCCAGGCGCCCGTGTAGGCCGAGTCAGGCTCGGCAATCCACGGGAAGTGCCAACCGCCGAAGAACAGGATGGCCGTCAGGAAGCTGGTGGTGATGACGTGCGTGTACTCGCCCAGGAAGAACAGCGCAAACTTCATCGCGCTGTACTCGGTGTGGAAGCCGCCGACCAGTTCCTGCTCCGCCTCGGAAAGGTCGAATGGCAAACGGTTTGCCTCAGCCATGGCGCTGGTGAAGAAGATCAGCCACGCCAGCGGCTGCGTCCAGATGAACCAGCCCATGATGCCGCCGTCGGCCTGCAAGGCGAGGATTCTTTCCAGATTCAAGGTGCCCGCGAGAAGCGCAACGCCAAGAATCGACATGCCCAGCGGGATTTCATAGCTGATGACCTGAGCTGCGGCGCGAAGCGAACCGAGGGCGCTGTATTTGTTGTTCGACGCCCAGCCGCCCAAGATCACGCCGTATACCGAGAGGCTTGTCACCGCGAAGATAAAGACCATGCCGATGTCGACATTCGGCTGAATGATAAATCGCAGCCACTCCGGTCCGCCCTCGGCCGGTCCAAACGGCACGACGGCGAATGCTAATAGCGCCATGAACAGGCCGATCAGCGGCGCCGCAAGGAATAGCGTGCGGTCGGCGTTAGCGGGAACAACGTCTTCCTTCAAAAGGAACTTCAACCCGTCGGCCAGCGGCTGGAAAATGCCCATCGGCCCGACGCGATTCGGACCGCGGCGATCTTGCATCCACGCCGAGAGCTTTCGCTCCAGCAGAATGAGGTACGCGACCGTGCCAAGAATGGCGCCAACGGCGACGGCGATGGTCAGCAGGGTTACAAGTAATTCCGTCATGTGTATTTGAAAGCCCCCGGCTCTGCCGGGGGACAGCGTCAACTGGAGTAGCTAATCGAAACGGATAATTGGTCCCCCGGCAGAGCCGGGGGCTTTTATTTCGCGGCCACAACGACGTGCGGCTCGGGGGCGCCGTGGACATTCAACATCACGCCAAGATCGCCGAGCACGCCCTGGTCGAACGCCTTAAACGCGGGGATCTTCGCCGCCATCTCCTTTCGCATGGCCGGCGCGTTGAACAGCCCGCGGCGGCCAGTAAGTTCCCACAAGATTCGGCCGTCGGGCCGAGCCCCGTCAGGGGTGCGAAT
>DASVCM010000270.1:0-2590 GCA_036381635.1 Lacipirellula sp. | reverse complement strand
CCCGCTTCTTCGTCGGTCGCGAGGGCGACCTCCGGGTCGGCCTCAGGCCCGCGGCGGCTCTGGACGACAATGGATTTCTCGGACGGCTCGGTGGGACAGTCATCGATGTAGACTGTGCCGCCGTCGATGATTTCGTCGGCGCGTAGCTCGGCGATGCCTGAGGACGAAATGAGCAGGCCGCTCAGCAGGCCAGCCGCCAGCCGTCGCGCGCACCGCGGGCGCGCGTTTCCCAGATTCCCCCCTGCCATCACGTCGTCCTCCTCGCGCGGATGCACCGCGCTGGGTGTCCTGCCCTACGTGTTCAAGACGTCGCCGTCTTGAGCTGATGTGTCGCCGTTGTCGTGCGGCCACGCGGCCGCGCATGTGCCGCGGCGCGTCCAATCCACGCGCGAGCGGCACGGCTCCTTAAGTCCGTTATCGGCGCAGCGGGTTACGCCCATTGGAGAAAATGGAACGATTGGTCGCGGAAAGCCGTATTCGCGGAATGCGCGCTGTCAGTGCTGGCATGGTCAAGTCCAAGTAAGGTACGCGTCGGCAGCCGCCAGGTCGCCGCGGTCAAGCTCAGCGAGGGCGGCTTTGAGGCGTTCGACCTGCTGTTGGGTAAACGGAACCGCCTCGCCCGCCACTGGCGACGCTGGGACTAAGCGATGTGCGATCGCGGCGAGGAGGCTGTCGAGGCCGGCGCCCGTTAGAGCCGAAACGGCGAGGACGTTGCCGGCGGACCCGACGGCGGCGCGTTGTTCATTGCTGAGGAGGTCGATCTTGTTGAGCACTACAAGAGGTTGAATGCTTTGGGCGGCGTCGCGGGCTTCCGCGTGAAGTTCCTGCTCGGCCGCCTGGGATGCCTCGCGGGCGTCGCCGATCATGGCGGCATCGATCACCCACAAGACGAGGTCGGCGCTGGCCAGTTGCCGCCGGGCGCGCTTCACCCCTTCGGCTTCCAGCTCGTCGCGAGTAGTGCGGAGGCCAGCGGCGTCGGCCAGGCGGACGGGCCAACCGTCGATGGCGGTTTCGGCGGTAAGGACATCTCGTGTGGTGCCAGGCTGATCGAAGACGATCGCGCGCTCGTAGCCAACCAGCGCGTTGATGAGACTGCTTTTGCCGACGTTGGGGCGCCCGGCGATGGCGACTTGCCAAGGCGCGGTCAGGTGGAGGCCCACGTTCGAGCGCTCGATGAGCGTGGTAAGCAATTGACGACCGCGATTGACGTCGCCGCGATTGATCGCTGAGCGAATGTCGGTGATGGCCTGCGCCAAGGCGCCGCTGCGTTGATCCAGCAAGATGGATGCGGTGCGGCGCGTCGTGGCCTGGGCGAGCGCAATGTCGGCGTCGACGGCGATGGCGACTTTGCGATCTCGTGCGATCCATTCGGTCCACGGCAGTTGGCGGCAGCCGGCGGCGAGCATCGTGTCAACGATCCGCGCGACGGCAGCGGCCCCGCCGTGACAATGAACTTCCAGGACGTCATCGCTGCCGCGGATGAGGACCACTTCTTCGCGATGCGCGCCGCTCGAACAGTGGCCGAAGGCGATGCGATCGCGCGGCTGCTCGCGCGCGGAGCGGCTGTTGGCGGCGGTGAAGCAGCCGTCGACGGCGTCGAACGCCGCGCTGCCGCTGGCGGCGACGACGGCGATGGCGCCGCGGCCCGGGGGCGTGAGGATACTGACGAAGCTCGCCGGCTCGCTGCTCATCGCGCGAGAATCCCTTCGGCGGCCAGACGGATGCCCGACAGGATGAGGTCGGGAATGTGCCGGGCCGGCTCTTCGCCGAATCCAATGTGCGGGGCGAGGCCGGCGGAGGCGCCGCCGGTCAGGAAGACTTCGGGCGACTGGCGGCACGCCGTCGCCGTTCGGGCAATAAGTTCGCGAGCGGCGCCGATGGCGCCCCAGTAGGCGCCGGCGGCCATGGCGTGTTCAGTGGACTTGCCGACGGGCGCAGGCGCCGCTTCGAGAACGTCGCGGCCCAACAATGGCAGCGATGATGTTGCGGAGTGGAGTGCACGCAGCGCTGTCATCGGGCCGGCGAGGATCGCGCCGCCCTGAAAGACGCCGTCCGCGGAGATAAGATTGACCGTCATCGCCGTGCCGACGTCGACGACGATCGCGGGACGGCCTGCTTGCCGAATATGATTGGCTGCTAGTGCATTTAACAATCGATCGATGCCGATGCGCGAAGGCTCGTTCACATTCGCTTCAACCGATACGTCGCTGCGAGTGAGCTTAATGACTTGCGACAAGGATTGGCGCTTGAGCACGCGCGACTGCAGCGACTCGGCGGCCGCGCGATGAACGGCGGCGACGATGCAGATTGTCCCCTCGGGCAGCAGTAACTCGCTCAGCCGCGCGGCAACTTCGCCGGTCCATTCAGCTTCATCGCGTCTGTGCTCTGCGCGGAACACTGCGCTCGGCTCCGGCAACGTCCGCGGCGCTGCGACGATCGGCAGGTTGGCGGCCGGCTTCTCGCTGGCGCACGCGCCGGCGCTTGGGAACCAGCCGACCTTTACGCGGCTGCTGCCGACTTCGATGGCCAGGATGTTGTGATTTTGGTTACTCATTCACGAAGCGATTCAATCAAACAGAGATCCTCCAGT
>DASVCM010000269.1:0-2217 GCA_036381635.1 Lacipirellula sp. | reverse complement strand
ACGTGCGGGCCGGAGAGGACCGTGTACCGCTCGATCCGGGTCGGCAACGGAATCGGTCCGTGGACCTCGGAATTGGTCCGCTTGGCCGTATCCACGATTTCCGCGGCGCTCTGGTCGAGCACCGAGTGATCGTACGCCTCCATCCGAATCCGAATAACTTCCCGAGCGGCAGCCACGCTGGTAACCCCTGTCCTATCCGGAGGCAAAAACCCCGGCAAACCTGCCGCCAGAACCCCGAAAATGGGCCCGGCGACAGTTGTGGTGTCAAAGACCTCAGCTCGTCCCCAAAATTAGGGACGAACCGCGGATTCTAGGGCAGAATCGGGGGACCGTCAACGGCCTCCGGTAGAAATCCGCAAAGCAGCGATGAGCAGTTGGTGGAGGCCGTAGGGGATAGAAAAAGGGTGCGGCCCCGCTTTGCCGCTGGCGGGTCGAATCCCAGCGGCGTTGAGTCGCGTTTGCGGAGCCGCACCCAGTGGGAATGGTCCACAGGTGCTCGTCTCTAGGGGTACGGCTCGGCGGACGCTGCTGGATGCGGATACTTCCGTCATCCTGAGCAGAGCGAAGGATCTAGCGTCTCATTTGGCGCCAGATTCTTCGCGCCGCTCAGAATGACTTTATACCGGCTGCCTACTTCCCGGCAGCGTTTGACTCTTTGAACTCCACGCCGAGCTGATCGAACAGGAAGGCGTAAATATCGACCTGCTGGGCAACGCGTTCATCGAGCGGGGTGTCGCGGCCGTGGCCGGAATCGCTGCTGGTGCGGAGCAGGAATGGGCCGGCGTTGGGGCTGGCCGCCTGCAGCCGGGCGGTCATCTTGCGGGACTGCATCGGATCCACCCGCGGGTCGTTGGCGCCGGTCAAGAAGAGCGTCGCCGGGTAATCGACGCCGTCCCCGACGTTGTGGTACGGCGAGTAGGCGTACAGTGCTTTGAAGTGCTCGGGGTTTTTCACCGTGCCGAACTCGGTGATGTTGAACTCGCCATTGGGCGAGAGCTCGACCCGCAGCATGTCGTAAATGCCGACCGAGGCGACGACCGCTTCGACCAGGTCGGGGTGCTGGGTGAGGATGGCGCCCATCAGCAGGCCGCCGTTGGAGCCGCCGATGATGGCCGTCTTGTCGTTCGATGTGTACTTGCGGTCCACAAGGCGTTCGACTGCGGCCGCGAAGTCGTCGAAGACGTTCTGCTTGTTGGTGAGATTGCCCTCGAGATGCCACTCTTCGCCGTACTCGCCGCCGCCGCGGATGTTTGCCACGGCGATGACGAAGCCGTGGTCGAGCAGGATGCGGTTTAGCGCCCGGAAGCCGGGCGGGTAATTCACGCCGTAGCCGCCGTAGCCAGTGACCAGCGCCGGGTTCTCGCCGTTCCGCTCGGTTCCCCGGCGATAAATGATATTCACGGGGACTTTTGTGCCGTCCTTCGAGGTAGCGAACTCGCGAACGACCTCGGCTTCATCGAGATTGACCGGCTCGTTCACAACGAATGCCGTCTTGGCGGTATCTCCTGACTCGGCGTCGAAGCGATACGTGGCCGCCGGCTCGACGAACGATTCCATGACGAACAGGACGTCATCGCTCTCGAGGCGCTCCAGATGGCCGACTGACGAAACCGGCAGCTGCTTGGGCGGTTCCAGCTTCTTGCCGCTGAGGTCGAAGACGCGGATTTCCGACGGGCCGCCGAGCTGATACACGACATACAGCCGCGAATCGGTGACGACGACCGTGCTTTCGCGCGACTGCCAGAACGAGGTCACGATCGCGTCGTCCCCTTCGGGGACAATCGTCTCGGCATCGGCCGTTTTAATCGACAAATCGATCGGCAGCCGCACGATCTTTCCCCGCGGAGCGTCTTCGCGCGTAACCACATACAAGTCGTCATTGGGCCCGAACTCGGCCTGAATGACCCCGTCCTCGAACCACGAGAACTGCTGCCAGCCGCCGTCTTTGCCGCGGAGGTAGTGGGCGAACTCGCCGCCGTCGCCATTTTGAATGGTCGCCAGTACGCGGCCGGTCCGCTCGTCGACTTTCAGCTCGGTCTCGGCGATGCGCGGCGAGTCCTTGCCAAGCTCATAGCGGTCGTCGGCGGTCGGCGTGCCGAGCGTGTGGAAGTAAACCTGCTGGTAGAAGTTCATATCCTCCGCCGGCCGCTCGCCCTGGCGCGGGTGGCGGGTGTAGTAAAAGCCCGAGCCGTCGGGCGCCCACGCCAGATCGCCACC
>DASVCM010000268.1:0-3446 GCA_036381635.1 Lacipirellula sp. | reverse complement strand
CGACAGATCGCGCGATCATTCGTTGCATCAACGCCGCCAACGCCTGGCTTGAGCGTGGCGATGAACGCCACTTCACCAGCGCCATTGAGCGTCGCGGACGAGACGCCTAACAGTTGCGCGCCGGCCGAGCCCGGCTGCGGGTCGCCCGTGATTGCGATTTGCTGTATTCCTGCTGCACACGGCGGCGCCACGGCGGTTAGCGCAAGGAAAACAGCCAATGTACAGGACAAGCAAGTTGACGCCTTGCTCATTTCATGACGAGTCATGCCGAGCGGCTCCTGGATTGAGAAGAGACCATCCACAACCAGTAGCGAGGATCGCTTCGGCGTGGACGGATGTCGCGTGCGAGATAGCTTATGCTACGTATGCAGAATGGCAATCAACTTCTTTCGAACCTCGCAAAGGTTTTGGAGCCCACAATCCATTGCTGAATCGCTCACCGTAGTCGGTCATTGTGAGCCCGCGACGGCTCAATTAGGATGGTCCCTTCAACGAGAAAGTACTTGGCGTGGCATACCTTACGAATTAACTAATGGTGCTTTGAATGACCATGCATAGCCGATCGAGCGACAATGATTTCCAGACGCCGTCGCTCGATGACCAAGTGTCAAACGTTTGTCGCAGCTACCGCGAAGCGTTTGGGGCTGAGCCTGGCTGGGTCGCCGCCGCGCCGGGGCGGGTGAACCTCATCGGCGAGCATACCGACTACAACGCGGGGTTCGTCTTCCCCCTGGCGATCGAACGGTACGTCGTCATCGCCGGCGGCCCATCTGCAGGTGATAAGAACAACCGAGACGTCCACGCCCACAGCTTGCTTCTTCGCGACTCCGCCACGTTCAACCTCGACAATCTCCAGCCCGAGCACAGAGACTGGACCAGCTACCTCCGCGGCGTCTTCGCCGGCTTTCAGGAGCGCGGCATCGACCCGGGCGCGTTGAACCTGGTCGTCGATTCCAAAGTTCCGCTCGGCGGCGGACTTTCCAGCAGCGCGGCGCTCGAAGTGGCGACGGCCACGCTGCTGGAGGCGGCGACGGGCAGCACGCTCGACCCAGTGGAGAAGGCGCGGCTCTGCCAGAAGGCTGAGCACGTGTACGCCGGCATGCCCTGCGGCATCATGGACCAGTTCAGTTCCGCGCTTGGCGCCGAGGGAAAGCTGCTGCTGATTGACTGCCGCAGCGAGACGGCCGAGCTTGTGCCGCTGGACGACCCGGGCGTGGCGGTGCTGGTCGTCAACAGCAACGTGAAGCACGAGCTGACCGGGAGCGAGTATCCCGAGCGCCGCGCCCAGTGCGAGCAGGCCGCGAAGCTGCTGAGCGTCGCCGCGCTGCGCGACGTATCGAGCGCACAGCTCGAAGCGGAGCAGAAGAGGCTCGACCTGTTGCTTTATCGCCGGGCGCGGCATGTGGTGGGAGAAATCGAGCGCACGCTGGAAGCGGCCCGTGCGCTGCAAGATCGCGATTGGGCGCGCGTTGGCGAGCTCATGTACGCCAGCCACGCGTCGCTGCGTGATGACTACGAGGTGAGCTGCGAAGAGCTGGACGTGCTCGTTGAAGTTGCTCAAGCCATCGGTCAATCCGGCGGCGTCATTGGCGCCCGCATGACCGGCGGCGGCTTCGGCGGCTCGATTGTGGCGCTCGTTCGCAGCGGCCGCGAGCGAGAAATTGCCCGACACATCGGCGAGGGTTACAAAGCCCGCACCGGTATTGAAGCCAGCGCCTTCGTCACCAAACCGGCCCGCGGCGCGCATGTAGTCGAATCTTGAGGCAACATCCCCTGTAGCCGCGGGCTAACAGCCCGCCGGAGCGCTGCCGAGTGAGCGTCCACTCCGCTACACCGGCGGACTGTTAGTCCGCGGCTAAAATCCATGGAACTTGGAGCTCGCGGCGGTCGTCGAATAGGCTATCCACCCGGGGCAGGGTCGGTCTGACGTCGTTCCTCCAGGAGCCCGCGTGATGCTTGCAGGCATTCGAAGTCACTTGCTGACCTTGGCCGCCGTCTCAGTCGCAATGCCAGCAGCGAACGCCGCGCCGGCGGCCGTCGATTCCGGCACGTCCGTCACCACGCTCATCTCGCCCGATGGCCGCCAGATCGCGTATGGTCAAATCGCCGTCGCCGCCAACGGCGAGCAGCGCGTGCGAATCATCGTCGGGGAGGCCGACGGCTCGAACCGCCGGCCGCTGCCAATCGAAGCCGAGGCCGTGGACGAAGTCCAGTGGTATGGCAATGACCGGTTGGCCTACGTCACCAGGCACGGCCAGGACTACTACTATCTGATGGACCTCGACGGCCAGCCCGCGGACGAGTTGCGGATGCCGCCCGGCTGCGATTCCTTTCATCAGCAGTGCCTCGCGCCCAATGGCAAGATGATCGCGTTCTGCGGCAATCATTTTGAAATCGACAAGCGATTCGACAGCGACGACGAGCGGCGAAAGTTCCTGGAGGACCATCCAGATATCAAGGCCGAGCGCGGCGGACTGTTCGTCGTCGATCTCGAAATGCAAACGGTCGAGCGGCTGCTCGACGAGGTCGTCGCCAATCTGCCGTCGTGGTCGCCCGATTCAAAGTACATCGCCTGCGGCATCGGCGGTTATCAGAAGGACTACCCGCTCGTGGTCGTTGAGATCGAAACCGGCGAGGTCCATCGGCCAGATGTGAAAGGCGTCGCGTCCGGCTGGTCGCCCGACGGCAAGTGCTTGGCGATCACTACGGACATCGTCAAGGGCGGCAGTTGGCGCGGCGGAATCCCCATGGACGGCGCGATGGGAGTTTTCGATGTCGAGAAGTTTCTCGAAGATGGTGAAGTATCGCTCGAGCGAGTTTCCGAGCCCGGCACGAACGTGCGCGTCGAGAAGCCCAATTCGTGGTCGCTGAGCGGGTCCTACGGCGCCGTGTGGTCGCCCGATGGGAAGTGGCTGGCCTATCGCCGCCAAGAGTCGTCGCGCAACGAGGAGCGAGAAAAGACCACGCACGAGGAGGTGTGGATCGTTCGGCCCGACGGCCGCGAGCCGCGCAAGGTGCTCGTCCACGGCGCCGACGAGCTGGCGTGGGCCGACGATCGCACGCTCGTGTGGGTGCACGACGGCCAATTCGGACGCGTCGACGTCGAGATCGACGGCGCCGCCGCACTGGGGCCAACGCCTGCGGCGCCGGCTAACCGCTTTACGATTAAAGGTCGCGTTACGGACGGCCAGGGCCGACCGCTGGAGGGCGTCGAGATTCGCGTGGCCACCGGCATCGGCACGCTGCTGGGCGGCGGGTCCGGCAGGTCCGGCGTCGACGGTTCGTATGAAGTCCACTTCGGCCCCGGCGTGAGCTTCACCGAAGGCGGGCCGCAGTTGCAGGCCGCGTCGGTGCACGCTCGCAAGGCGGGTTACTACGAGCAGAACCTATGCCGCGGCGGCAATCTCGGCATGGCTTATTACCGGCCGAAGGACGTCGAAGAAAGC
>DASVCM010000267.1:0-5463 GCA_036381635.1 Lacipirellula sp. | reverse complement strand
GTTGTAGCCCTTGCTCATGTAGTAATCACGAAGCTTGCGGGCGCCTTCCTGCACAGCGTACGGATCGACCGAACCGCCCGCCTTCAGACCCGTTTGCTTGGTGAGGGTCTTCTTCTTCACCTCCTCGTTGCCGAGGTAGGTGACGTAGCGGATCGTGGGTCGTTCGACGACCTGGAAGATGACGATGCGGCCCTGCGGCGTCTTTTCATACAGGGCCTTTACGTCGACGAACCAGCCGAGGTTGGCCAGTTTGCTCACGTCCCGCTGAACCATCGCCATTTCGAACGGCCGGCCGGCGCGAGTAGTGATGTTGCCGGCGATCTGCGTGGTCGTGGTGGTTAGGTTGCCGACGATGCGGACCTCGGCGACCAGCTCGGCGTCGCCGTATTCGCTCGACGGATTGACAACTTCGGGCGCGGCAGGCGTGCCGATGATCGGCGCCGGCAGCGTTTCCTGGCCGGTGGCGGCAAGCGGGGCAAACGCGGCCAGCGCGGACGCCAGGATCATCCAACCCAGGCGAGCGTCGACCCTTGATAAGAAAAGCTGCATGGCGGCCCCGGGCCGTTCGTTTACGGATGAGTGGCGGCGCAATGCTGCAGCGCGAGCGCAGCATCGGCGGCCGATTTATGGCCGCGAAGAAATAGCCGATACCCGGCGCTGCGGCAAGGGCGGGTTAGACGCGTCGTGAAATCCGCGACGCCCAGTGCTAGCAGCGAGGCCTAGAAGTCGGTCGGCCCAAACGACTGGAATTCGGCATACGCCGGCGCTGCGTAGTTGTCGAACCGCGTGAACTCGTGGTTCCAAGTAAGCTTCACATCGCCGGTGGGCCCGTTGCGTTGCTTGCGAATAAGGAGTTCGGCCTGGCCGCGGACTTGCTCGCGGTCTTCCTCATTGGTCATGTAGTACTCCTCGCGGTGGACGAACATGACCACGTCGGCGTCCTGCTCGATGGCGCCCGACTCGCGGAGGTGACTGAGCTGCGGCTTGTTGCTGCTGGTGGATTCCACCTGACGATTGAGCTGACCGAGGCAGAGAATTGGCACGGCGAGTTCACGGGCCAGCCCCTTCAGACGCCGCGAGATCTTGGAGACTTGCTCCTGGCGCGGGTCGCGCGGGTTGTCCGGATCGATGAGCTGCAAGTAGTCCACAACGATCAAGCCCAAGCCGTTGCGGCGCTTCAGCCGGCGGGCGTTGGCGGCGATTTCGGTCATCGTTCGACTTGGCGAGTCGTCGATGAATAGCGGCGCCTGGCTGATCTGGGCGGCGGCGTTTACGAGCTTGCGACGCTCCTCCTGCGTGATCGAGCCGTTGCGAAGGCGGTTGCCGTTCACACGGGCGACCGAGCAGAGCAAGCGGTCGCCGAGCTCAATGCCTGACATTTCGAGGCTGACAAACAATACCGGTGTGCCATTGAGCGCGGCATATTCGGCCATATTCATCGCGAGGGCCGTTTTGCCCATGCTGGGACGGGCGGCCAGAATGATCAGCTCCGACTTCTGCAATCCGCCGGTCATCGAGTCGAAGTCGACGAAGCCGGTTTCGACGCCGCCGAAAGCGTGTTGCTGGTCCATGCGGGCGTCGATGCGGTCAAGCGATTCCTGCAGCACCTCGCTGATTGGCGTAACCTGCCCGGCGCCCCGATCTTCCAAAATCGCGAAGATCTTTTCTTCGGCCTTGCCGAGGATTTCGCGTGTATCGGCCGTGGGGTCGTAAGCGCTATTCTGAACGTCCACGCCAGCGTGGATCAGCGAGCGGAGGACCGACTTATCAGCAACGATCTTCGCGTAGTACTCGGCGTGCGCGGCCGTCGGCACCTGGCGGCCGATCTCGGCGAGGTAGGCGGCGCCGCCGATCGAATCGTAAACGTCGGCCTTCTTCAGCCGCTCGACCAGCAGCATGAGATCGACGCGTTGTCCCGAGTCGTGCATGTCGAGCAAATGCTCGTAGATTCGTCGGTTAGCGTCGTCGTAGAAATCGCCGGGGCGGATCACCAGTGCAACTTCGTCGAAGACCTCTGGCAACAGCAGGATGCTGCCGAGAACGGCCCGTTCGGCTTCGACGCTCTGCGGCAGTTGCCGCTCGAAGAGGTCGCCGCCTTCTTTGCCGCGGCCGAATGAGCCGTTTCCGCTTCCGTTGCGTTCAGCCATGGTTCACGTTCCTTCGCTTCGGTGCAAAACCGGTCGATTTCGCACGGCCCAAAAACGACAAACGCCGGCAAGCGCCGGCGGGTTGTTCGATGCTAGTCTCGCCTCACGTAGCCCCCGGTCACTGACCGGGGGCTAAATGCGCGTTACATCAATTCTGACTATGTGTCGCCGCCGACTTGCGGGACGACCCAGACCTTGAGCTCGCCTTCGACCTCGCTGGAAAGGCGGAACTTGACGGTGTACAGGCCCAGCTCTTTGAGCACGCCTTCCAGCTTGATCTGGTCGATCTTCATCTGGATGTCGTTCTTCTTGAGCGCGGCGACAATCTCGGGGGCGCCGACGCTGCCGTACAGGTGGCCGTCCTCGGTGGCGTTGGCCTCGATCGTGATGCTCTGCTTGGCGATCTCGGCCGCCTTCTTCCGCAGATCGGCCTGGTGGGCCTTCTCGATGGCGGCCAGCTTAGCGCGGTGCTTCTCGACCATCCGCTTGTGGTGGTCGGTCGCGAAGGTGGCCAGGCCGTGCGGAATGAGGTAGTTCATCGCATAGCCGCGGCGAACTTCGACCACGTCGCCTTGGTGGCCGAGGTCTTCGACGTTGTGAATCAACAGCAGCTCAATGCCGCCGTGCGGTCCCGAGGGGAGACGGTTGGCGGTGGACGGGTTTCTGCGGGTTTTGGTGGGCATGATTAATTTGATTGTTGCGGTCAATGTCGCGGCATCGAGACGATGCCGGCTAACAGTTGTAACTCTTAGAACGGGATTTCGTCATCGGGGAAGCCGCCCCCGCCGCCGCTGGGGGCGGAACTGTAATCGTCATACGAATCTTCTTGCGATGCGTTGCCGCGACCGCCAGCCGCGGCACGCCCTCCGCCGCGAGCGCCGCCGCCTTCGCCGCGGCTGCCGAGCATCTGCATCTTTTCGCAAATAACGCGGAGCTTGCTTCGCTTCTGGCCGTCCTTTTCCCAGCTATCGAGCTTCAGCCGGCCCTCGATCAGGATGTTCGATCCCTTGCTGAGGTACTCGTTGGCGACTTCGGCCGTGCGGCCCCAGAGCGTGACGTCTACGAACGTCGTCTCGTCGACCCACTGGTCGTTCTTCTTAACCCGGTCGTTCACGGCCAGACCGATTTCCGAGACCGCCGTGCCGCTAGGGATGTAGCGGAGCTCGGGGTCGCGGGTCAGGTTGCCGACGAGGATGACGCGGTTGAAGCTGGCCATGGAATGATCCGTGCCGATGGGCGATTGGTGGTGTACCTTTGTTCCGTCAGGCTACCAGAATGGCGGCGTTTGTGCAAATTCCAGTAGACAACGCCGGACCCCTCGGCGGACCTCGCGTTGTTAGGGGTCAGGACCTCGGCGCGACAGGGCGCACATCGATCACTCGGCGCCGGCGCCGACGACTTCGGGCTCCGCCACAGGGGCGGTCTCTTCGCCCTTGGCGTGGGCGATGATCGGGTCGACCAGAGCTTCCGGCAACTTGACGAATAGCTGCCGGAGGATCGAGTCGTTAATCTCGCAGGAGCGCGTCAACTCCGTGAGCCGCAGGGTCGGCATGCGGAAGTACATGAGCCAGTAAGCGCCCTTACGCTGGCCCTTGATCGGGTAGGCCAGGCGGCGTTCTTCCCACAGGCGGCTGACGAGGAGCTCGCCGTCTACCGCCTCGACCAGGCCCTCTACTTCGCGCGGGAGGCTGTCGCGGTCGCGGGCGAACTTGTTCGCATCGAGGATAAAGAGGCCTTCGTAAACTGCGGTGTTCTCTGCCAAGTTTGGGGCTCCTGAAATGAGCTGTCAGCTCGTAGACCTGTCATTCTGAGGTCTGCCGGAGAATCTAGTCCCGGTACACTTGCCGGACCTTTCGGCGGACCTCAGGGTGACAGGGTTCGAGGTCTGACGGCTGTCTAAACCTTTACGTTGTACTTGTTGGCCGTGGGGGTAACCCCCTCGGCAGTCCACATTTTCACGGCGTCGGCGGCCCGGGCAACCTGGAGGTCGGCCTCGGTCCCCTCGTCCGCGGCAAATTTTCCTAGCACGAAGTCGGCCGGGTTCCATCGCTCGGGCACAGGGCCGATGCCGATTCGCAGCCGGGCGACATCTTGCGTTCCCAGGCAGCGAATCACGTCGGCCAGGCCGTTTTGCCCGCCGTCGGAGCCGGAGCTCCGAATCCTCAACTGGCCCAAGGGCAGGTTGAAGTCGTCACAAACCACCAGCACGTCTTCGAAGGGAATCTGATAGAAGTCGACCGCTTTTCGAACGCTGCCGCCGCTACGGTTCATGAACGTTTGCGGCTTAAGCAGCAGCGACCTCTGTCCTTCGAGCGTGCTCTCCCAAATCTCGCCGTCGAATTTCGGCCGCGGCCCAGCAGCCGCGTTCTCCCGGACGAGCCGGTCGATTACCTGAAAGCCAACGTTGTGTCTTGTTCCCTCGTATTTCGCGCCGGGGTTGCCCAGGCCGACGATTAGTTTCATTCGTTGTTATGTCGCGAAGATGCAGCAGAAGCATTTCGCGTCGCCAGCGGGGGACGGGTTATTTCTCTTCGCCTTCCTCTTCGTCGCCAGCCTTGCGACCGATGACTTCGGGTTCGGCCCCCGCCGCTGCGGCCTCTTCTTCGGCTTCCGGGGCGGGCTCTTCGCACTCAACGGCGACCGTCTCGGGATCCGTCACCAGCGTGGCGCCGGCGGGCATATCGATGATATCTGCCAGGGTGAGTTGCTGATGCAGACCCAGGTGGTTGATGTTGATGTGCAGGGCCTCGGGGATCGCGATTGGCGAGGTCTCGATCTCGACGTGGTGTATGAGGTGCGAAACCAGGCCGCCCTCTTTCTCGCCAGGGGCCTCGCCGCGGAGCAGCAGCGGCACTTCGACGGTCACCCGCTCGCTGGCGTCGACGCGGAGCAGGTCGACGTGGATCAGGTGCTGCTGGAAGGTGTCCCATTCGACGTGCTGCAGCAGGGCCTGGCCGCTGGCGGCGCCGGCGAGGTCGACCACCTTGTGGCCGTGGCGGATGGTCGCGCGGAGCTGGTCGGCCGGCACGATGACGCTCAGCGGCTCCTCGCCGTGGCCGTAGATGACGCCGGGGAGCTTGCCCTCGAGGCGGAGGCGATGGTTGCGGCGCTTTCCGGTGAAGTCACGCTTTTCGACTTGCAGGGTATCGGACATGGGACGTCGTTTGGAGGCTTATAGGTGAAGCCGGCTGGATTTATGGCAAACTCCCAATTGTGCCGGAATTTGCCGGAACTTCAAGCCCTATATAGCCCGGCCATCCTGGCCGGGCGAGCTTAATGTTCCGCCGAAACCCGGCCAGGATGGCCGGGCTATATA
>DASVCM010000266.1:0-4933 GCA_036381635.1 Lacipirellula sp. | reverse complement strand
CATATCGCTCGTCCTTTAGACCGCCGCCACGCATTCAATGTCAGCAGGAGAGACCCGCCGCATGAGCGCCGGCAGGTTCAACAGATCGGTCACACGTTCCTGAACGACCGCTGAAACCAGAACTTGGTCGCTTTCGCAGGCGCCGGTCATTGCGACTTCGGCATCGGCGATGTCGGCGATGCGATCGACGACGAACCCGTACCGTTGGCCGCCCTCCTGAAACACGATTACCTGCAGCGGAAGGTTATCGTCGCCGCTGGATGGTATGTTCAGAAGCTTATGGAGCCGCACTAAGGGCATAATCTCGCCGCGGTACTGTACGACCTCTCGATGCCCGGCCCACTCGACCTTGGCCCGCGGGATTTCTTCCAGGCGCGAAACCAACGAGATGGGCATGGCGAGCCGCCGGTCGCCAACTTCCAACAGCAATTGCGTTTGGCGGCCGCCTTGCCGCGCCGCCACGTGCAGGGCGTGATTGGTCACGCCCCGATCGCGATGTTGCGACACGACGTGGCACCGCTGGGCCGCGCCGAGCACGTCGAGGATTAGCGCCACTTTGCCGTCGCCCATGATCGTAGAGCCGGCGTACACGTCGATGCCTTTGAGCTGCTTGCCGAGCGGCTTGACGACGATCTCCTCGGTGTCGTTAATCGAATCGACCACCAGGCCGAACTGCCGGTCGTCGGCTCGCAAGACGACAATGTTCAGCAAGTTGGAGGCGCCCTCGATCGGCGCCGGCTCGAGCTCCAGCTCATGACGAAGGTAGACAATCGGCAACAACTGCCCGCGGAGCCGATATACGGGCGACCCCTGCACGAGCTCGATCCCCTTGCGGGCTTGCTCCCCTTCGAGGCGGACCAGCTCCAACAGGCTCACCTGGGGAATGGCGTATCGATCGCCGCCGCAGGTGACGACCAGCGCCGGGATGATCGCCAGCGTCAGCGGAATCTTGATCCGTACCGTCGTTCCTTGCCCGGCGGTGCTCTGCAGGTCGATGGCCCCGCCGATCTTCTCGATGTTCGTTTTGACGACGTCCATGCCGACGCCGCGGCCTGAGACGCTGGTCACTTCCTCGGCCGTGGAGAAGCCGGGCAGCAAAATGGTTTGAGCCGCCTCGCGGTCGGTCATTCGCGACGCCTGATCGGCGGTAATCAGGCCGCGTTCGACGGCTTTCTTGCGGATGCGATCGGTGTTTAGTCCGGCGCCGTCGTCGGTAATCTCGATATTGACCTGGCCGCCTTCGTGGTAGGCTCGCAAGAACAGCCGTCCTTCGGTCGGCTTGCCGGCCGCCTGGCGAACGTCCGGCTTCTCGATGCCATGATCGACGGCGTTACGAATTAGGTGGGTGAGCGGGTCTTTGATTGCCTCAACGATCGTTTTGTCGAGCTCGGTTTCCTTCCCCTCCATTTCGATCCGCACTTGTTTTCCAAGCTGCGAGGAGAGGTCGCGCACCACGCGAGGGAACTTGGACCACACATTGCCAATCGGCTGCATGCGCGTTTTCATCACCCCTTCCTGCAGCTCGGTGGTGATGAGATTCAAGCGCTGGGCGGTGCTTTGAAACGCCGCGTCGTCCCGTCGGCTGGTGTACTGCAAGATCTGATTGCGGGCGAGCACCAGCTCGCCGACGCGGGTCATCAGCTTGTCCAGCAGAGCGACGTCGACGCGAATCGTGCTGTCGCCCGCAGCGGCGGCGCCTTTTTCAGTAGTCGAACCGTCCGTACTTGCCGGAGTAATTGCACGTGTTCCAGTAGTGGCATCGCCGGACGTTGTCGTCGTCGGCGTCGGATTAGTGACGGCCGAGGGTGTCGGCGTCGATGGCTCGCTGAGTAAGTGTTGGAGGCTGGGGCCCTGCTCAAGGCACACGTCGCTGCCAGTCGCTTCGACCATCCGGAGGCCTTCGCGGCACTTATCGACCGAGCCGAGCAATGCGGTGGCGATTTCCGGGGTCAGGGCTCGGTTGCCGCCGCGCAACTCGCCAAGCAGTTCTTCGGCGGCATGCGCTACGGCTTCCAGGCGAGTTAAGGCGAGGAAACCGGCGCCGCCTTTGATGGTGTGCATAGTGCGGAAAATACTGCGCAGCAGATTCTCGGCCGTCGGCTCCTTTTCCAACGCCACAAGATCTCGCTCCATTTGATCGAGATTCTCCTGGCATTCCTCGAGAAACTCGCGAACGGCCTCGCTGAGTTCCACCCGCGAGGGCGGCGATCCTGCAGCGCTAACGGGCGCTTCGGCAGCAGGCAGTTGAGGTTGCGCCGGTTCGACGTCGATTCCGGGGCGATAGCGCTGCAGCTCGGCGACGTGCGACGAGACGTCCGCCTCATTCGACGATTCGACCGCGTCGATGAGCCCCTTCATCAAGTCGGCGGAGCGTAGGATGGCCGTCACAAGCTGCGGCGTGGGAATGAGTTCCCGATTTCGGAGATCATCGAGCAGCTCTTCGAGGCTGTGCGCCAATACGCCGATGCGATCCAGGCCGAGGAACCCCGCGGCCCCCTTAATGGAATGCATCGTCCGGAAGACGGCGTTAACCAGATCGACGTCGATGTCTGCGCCGCGGGCTTCGATGGCGAGCATTTGCTGCTCGACGTGGGCCAGCCCTTCCTGCGACTCGATTACGAACTCGGCGATGAGATCCTGATCGGCAAGTTCCATAATGGTTTCCGTTCGTTGTGCCGTGGCGGCGGTTGGCCCGACGCAGGCGGCCGCAGCGCATGTCTTGCGCATCTCGCCAATTGAGGATCTGAGCGACCTTGCGCGTCGATCGCGTTTTGTCGCCGCACGGCCAAAGGTACATCAAGAAATGGCACGTGCGGGGATGGAGAAAATCTCCATGTCCGATTGGTTCTGTCGCTGGTGGCGGAAGTTCGCCCAGCGTCTCGATTGGCGCCGCCCCCTCCTGCTGGGGGTGAGCGAATTCGGAGCATTCACTTCAATCAATGCGGCTGTTGCGATGTGCGGCGATCACGGCTGCGTCTTGCCGCAAAATGGGTCGCGAAGGGCCAAAGGGATTCGTGCGGCAGACGATATGTCGAATCGGATCTGATGTACGCCGCTTGCGGATATTCAGCCGTTGCCTGCCGATGACGGACCTTTGTGCAGCCATTGTGGACGACGAGGAGCACGTCCGAGTACTCCTGGAACATTTACTGAATTCGGCAGGCATCGCCGCGCAGACGTTTGAGAGCGCCGAGCATCTGCTTGCCGAGGGCGAGTTAGAGGCGGTCAGTTGCCTCATTCTCGACATCGGAATGAGCGGCATGAGCGGCTTGGAGCTGATGGCCGAATTACGGGGGCGCGATCTCGACTTCCCGATTGTCATCGCCTCGGGCCAGGCGACGATTGCCGACGCCAACCTCGCAATCCGCCAGCGCGTCGGCGCCCTTTTTGAGAAGCCGTTTGACGAGCAGGAGCTTCTTGCCGCCGTCAAGGAGCTCATCGACGGCTGGGCGCCAATACGCCGTCGATCTCAGGAGGTTAAGGCGCGGCTGGCGACGCTTACCCTGCGGGAGCGGGACGTGATGCAATCACTCGTTGCCGGCAAGAAAACGGTCCAGATCGCCAACGAGCTGCTCATCAGCCCGAGCACCGTGGAAAAGCACCGGCTGCGAGTCTTTCACAAGACTGGCGTCGACTCGGTTGTCGGTCTCATGAACTGGCTAGCGGGGTAGCCGTCGTGACCGGCCAGTTGCAGGCCTCTCGTGCGGTCACCGCGTCGGGGCAGGAAGGGGACGCCATCCAAGGCTTTAGTCGCCATCATATCGTCCTCGCCCTGCCCGGCCGAGCGTAGCTAAAAACAGCAACGTTGTTAATGATTTGGGTCACGCCGGCTAGGTCCTTCACCGCTTCTTGGGCGAGTTGCTTGTAATAGTAGCTGGGAACGTGGCCGTTCAAAAAAAGCCTGCCGTGCCGAAACTCGCAATTGATTCCGCGAAGCGCCGAGTGGGCGGGCCTTTTGAAGCGTTGGCTGGCGGCGCGTTCCACATAGGCGGCTTCGGGCCTGTCTGCGATAGCTTCCTGCAGGGAATTCACGTTGCCTTCTCCTTCGTTCAAAGTAACAGAGATTCGTCTTATCCATATTCTTCTTGGGCCGCTTCGGACTGTACCGATTCGAGCAACAGCCGGATCGTGCCGCCTGGAGCTTCTACGTGAACTTCGTCTCCGGGCCGTCGCCCATACAGCGCATGTGCGACGGGAGTCAGGCTGGAGATGCGATTGTTGGCGATATCCGCCTGGCTTGGGGGGACGAGCGTGTAGACTTCAATCTCCCCGGATTCGAGATCTCGAACCGTTACCGTTGAGCCGATGGTCACCTTTTCGTCATTCAATTCGATCATGCTCATGATGCGTTCCTTTCGAGTTATAGAGCCATAGGGCTAGACGGCGTCCATCATTCTCGGGGCGCCGTCATTGAATCGTGATTTGAAGCGGCCGGCGCTAGATCTTATGACGAAGCACGCGCGCCCTGCGACGAACATGCCGCCGCTTCTTGACATGCCGATCCATAAGCTCCCAAGCGCGGTCAGTGCACCTCGCCACGGCGGCGAACTCATTGGCCGCTTCGGCGCTGACCGTCAACCGTCCGCCTGGCAGCAGAGCCAGCTCAATGCGGCAGCGGATGCCGGAACCGTCGCGCGGGCCGTTGGTATCCTCGATCCAAACGAAGACGCCGCGCAACCGCCGGCTGAATCGTCCCAGCGCGCTACGGGCGCTCGCTAAGATGGAGCGCTTCAATGCGGCGTCGAGGCGGACGCCTCGCGCCTTGATGGAGACAGGCAGCGGACGTTGCGAAGCGTGAATAACAATCGGTAGTGCCATATCGCCTCCTGTTGTGCGCAAGCGCGCACGGTCGCATTGATAAAGGTCCTGGGAACAGCAGCGGACAAAGAACGCGAGGGCAGGTGCGCCGACGCTAACACTCCGCTCGTCGACG
>DASVCM010000265.1:0-5516 GCA_036381635.1 Lacipirellula sp. | reverse complement strand
CTTTTCAAGGCTTCGCACCAACTGCCGTCCGGCAAGCGAGAGCTCGATCGTCCGGTCGTCGTGGTCATAGTCGTAGTGCTCGTTCTCGATGAACTGCGACTTCACCTCGGCCGCCCAGCGATACGCCTCAGCGGCGATCTGCTCGTCCTCGCCGGGCAGGGCGCTAATGATCAGCGGCGTGCGGGCTTCGTCGATGAGAATGCTGTCCGCTTCGTCGACAAGCATAAAATGAAGGCCGCGCTGGACGGGTTCGTCGTGCTTGCCGTTGGCGGAGCCTCCAAGCATCTGGCCGAATAAGTCCTGCTGCCCCGCGGCGAGGCTTCGCAGCAGCAGCCGATCGCGCAAAAAGTCGAAGCCCATTTCGTTCGCCGTGCCGTAGGTCACGTCGCAGGCATACGCCTTGCGGCGCACCTCCTGGGGCTGTTGAGCCTGGATGACGCCCACGCTCATGCCCAGCGCGTCGTAAAGCGGCCGCATCCAGTCCGCGTCGCGGCGGGCGAGATAGTCGTTGACCGTCGCTAGGTGGGCGCCCTTTCCTTCGAGGGCCGCCAGATACATCGGCAGCGTCGCGGTAAGGGTCTTACCTTCGCCGGTCTGCATCTCGACGATCGAGCGGTGGTGCACGGCGGCGCCGCCCAGTAGCTGCACATCGAAGTGCCGCATGCCGAGCTTCCGCCGCCCCGCTTCGCGCACCAGGGCGAACGCGTCGACGAGCAACCGATCGAGCGTTTCGCCGCTGCGGGCGCGATATCGCAGCCCCAGGCTCTCCTTGCGGAGTTGATGGTCGGCCAGCTTCTGCAGCCCTGGTTCAAGGGCGGCGATTGCCGGCAGATACGCCGCCCAGCGAGCAAGCCGGTCGCCGCCGATCGCTCGCACTTGGCGCGCAAGGCCCCTCGGGACGCGAGATACGTCCGTGCCGCGCGTGGTTTCAGTCTCGTTGGTGGCCATCGGCAAGTGCAGCGTTTACGCGGCATCAAGACGATGCCGGCTAACACAAGAATAGGACCGACGATGGCGCGAGTATATAGCCGGGCCGTCCCGGCCCGGCGAGGACGTTTGGGCGCTTTGAACCCTGTCACCCCGAGGTCTGCCGAGGGGGCCGGCTAGATTCCTCGGCGGACCTCGGAATGACCCGATGGAGACTCGTCCGAACCGACAACTAGCGTCAGCCTATTTCTGTTGCCGCCGCACAACTGCCACGCGGTACGCCGGCCGGTACGTCGCGTCATCGATCTGCCGGCCAAAGACCTGCCCTTCGACCATCACGAACTCGCCCGGGGGCAAATGGCCGAGTACTTGGGGATTGTCGATGAGAATGCGGCCGCCGATCTGATCGACCTGCCCCTCCGGCATGTACTTAATGCTCCACTCGCCCGTCTGCGGCCAGTACTCAAGCTGGCCGCGCAACCACTGCTGGCTCGGACCAACTCCATAGCGTGCGCTTCCGTCGGCCGTAGCTGAATCATCGACGCCCGGCGAGCGGAAGCCATTGCTCAGCGGCGACTCGGTCGACGTCTCGTCCTGCGGCTCGCTCCCCTGCGGGCGGAAGCCGTCGCGCGTGGGGATCAAGGATTGTCCCGCGGTGGGCGTCGCATACTCCGCAGGCGTCACCTCGCGAATTTGCACGCGTTGCGCAGGCGGCTGCTCAAGCGGCGGCGTTTCGTCGTAAGCGGCTTGCTTGATCGGCGCCTGAGCGCCGGCGTTCGGCATGAACGGCCGGTCGATTGAGCTGGCCGCGAGTTGATCCTGCGATGGCGGCACGAGCTTCTGAATGGGCGTCGTCGCGGCAGCGAGCCGCGCTTGCTGCCCGTCGCTCGGCACGCGAATCGAATCGCCGGCCCGCGGTCCGTAGGGAGATGCGGTCGGCGCCGTCGGCGTGATGGGACTTCCCGGGTATGCCGCGCCGGGGTAAGCGGTTGCCGGCGGAACCGTCGCTGGGGGCGTGTACGTTCCGCCCGGCGGGAGCGTGGTGGCCGGTGGAAAAGTCGTCGCCGGCGGCATCGCGCCGACCGGTGCACCCAAAGGCGCCGCTCCAGGCAGGGGGTCGCCGGGGTAGTAGGGCTGAGCGGTTCCCGGTGTCAGCACGCGCGTCGATGGCGGCGGGACGCGATCGGGCGTCAGAAAGGGATTGGTCAGCGGCGCCGATTGGTTGCGACAACCAATCGCCGAGGCGATAAGGCCAAATGCTAAAAGTCCGATCGATAGACCGCGAGCGCACCGCATGGCAGCGTCCTTTCTGCCTTGAGAACCGCACCGGGGAACGCAGCGCTACGTCCCTGCCGTGGGGCGCGGATGATAGCGAATGCTGGCGCTCGGGCAAGGGCAGCCGATGCGCCGCGAACTTTGGTCGGCGCGCTCCGCTAGCGCGTCGCGGCTAACGGAATTTATTCGGCGGCTGCTAGCTTAGCGTCGGTGACGTACGGGTTCATGATCACCAGCGGCTGCGGCTCGCGCTTGATAGCGGTCGTCTCGTCCGCGGGCGCCGGTTGCGGCTCGACTTCTTCCGCTTCCGGCTGCACATACGGATTCTCGATCACCTCCGGCGCCGGCGCCTCGACCTCAGGCGTCATCACCCCCGGCGGGTACGCGAACGGGCTGTAGCCGTAGGTCCGCGGCACGGGATGACTGTAATACACCGGCGGAAAGGCGGCGTGGTAGGGGACCTCGTCGGCCAGCACGCTGTAGAGCCGGCCGATGTCCCAGTAGCCGTAAGGTCCGAAGCCGTAGCCCCCGGCACATTGGGCGTGCGCTGGGCGAGCCGCCGCGGAACTTGCCGCGAGTACGGCGAAAAGAATGAGTGTTCGCTGCAGGTTCATCGAATGCACCTCGGGTATTGGCACTGAACGGCCGATTTCGCGTGGTAAACCTTGTCCTTCAACCTCTCAGCGTAATTGGCCACGTACGGCTCGCAACGACTTGGGGGCCGTTCAGTGCATTTGCCCGCCCTTCAAGGTGGGGATTTGCGGGTGAAGCCGGACAAGGCGGCTGCTAACCCGGCCGGTCGTCCGACCGCGGCCCGCGTTCTATGATGACTGGATGATGGCCGAGGAAATCACAAAAACGCTGAAGCAGCGGGCCCGGGAGCTCGGGTTTGCCCTGGTGGGCGTCTGCCCGGCGGTCGCGCCTGCGGGCGCTGCGCGGCTCGGGGAATGGCTCGCCCGCGGCTATGCCGGCAACATGCACTACCTCGCCGACCGGCAGACGGCTTATTCGCATCCGCGGCATGTGCTCGACGGCGTCCGCAGCGTCCTCATGCTCGGCCTGCCGTACCGAACGGCCGAGCCGGCGCCCGTCGAACCAGGGCAGGGGAGAGTTGCCCGCTATGCCTGGGGAACTGCCGACTATCACGACGTGATCCGCTCACGGCTCCATGAGCTGGCCGATTATTTGAAGGAACTTGCGCCCGGAGCAACAACGCGTGGCGTCGTCGATACCGCGCCGCTGTTGGAGCGCGAATTCGCCCAACTTGCCGGGCTTGGCTGGATCGGCAAGAACACGTTGACGCTCAGCCGCGAGGCCGGCAGCTATTTCTTTCTCGCGGCGCTGCTCACCGATCAAGAGCTCAAAAACGATGCGCCGCACGCGAGCGATCACTGCGGCGCCTGCACCGCCTGCCTCGACGCCTGCCCGACGCAGGCGTTTCCGCAGCCGTATGTCCTCGATGCATCGCGATGCATCAGCTATCTCACCATTGAGTTGAAGGAGCAGATGCCGGCGGAACTGCGCACCAGAGTCGGCGATTGGCTGTTCGGCTGCGACGTCTGTCAGGAAGTCTGCCCGTGGAATCGGTTTGCTCCGGTGAGCAGCGAACACGCATTCCAACCGCTGGGCGCGATGAACCCCGTGGCGCTCGGCGAATTGTTCGACCTAACAGAAGACGAGTTCCGTCGGCGGTTCCGCAAGACGCCTCTCTGGCGGCCCCATCGCCGCGGGCTGCTGCGAAATGCGGCCATCGTGCTGGGCAATCAGCGGGCTGAGGATGCAGCCGAGGCACTTGGCCGCGGGCTGAACGATGCCGAGCCGATTGTCCGCGGCGCCTGCGCCTGGGCCCTCGGACGAATCGGCTCGCAGATTGCCAATGAAGCGCTCGCTGCGCGAAAACGAATTGAGTCAGACCATGATGTTCGTTGCGAGATTCGGGCCGCACTCGAAGCCGTTGACGCCGCGGCCGCTTCGCCAAGAATGGTAAGTTCCCAAACTGCAAACCACGCCCACTTAGCCCCCGGTCAGTGACCGGGGGCTAATAATCATGTTCGACACCGTCCCGCCAAAGCCCGCCTTTCGCGAACTTCGCATCGGCAATATCACGCTCGACTTCCCCGTCGTGCAAGCGGCTCTCTCTGGCTACAGCGACACCGCGATGCGTGTGATCGCGCGTCGGCTCGGCGCTCCCTACACCCTGTGCGAGGTAATGCTCGATTATTTCATCATGCAGGTGAAGGATCGGCGGCGAAATTCGCACATCATGCACGTGGCCGACGAAGAGCACCCGGTTGCCGGGCAGCTCATGGGCGCCGATCCCGAACAGTTCGGCCCCGCGGCACAGCGACTCGTCGAGCGCGGCTTTGACGTGATCGACATCAACTTCGGCTGCCCGGTGAAGAAGGTCCTCGGCCGTTGCCGCGGCGGGTTTCACTTGAGCCAGCCAGAGGTGGCGCTTGAAATAGTCTCGCGAGTGCGCGAGGCTGTGCCCGAGCATATCCCGGTCACCGTCAAGATGCGCCGCGGCATCGATGATTCTGCCGAAAGCCGCGAGAAGTTCTTCGAAATCTTCGACGGCGTCTACGAGCGCGGCGCGGTCGCGACCACGGTGCATGGCCGCACGGTCATGCAACGCTACAACGGCCCCTCTCGGTGGGAGTTTTTGCGCGAGCTGAAAGAGTATGCCGGTGATCGGGTTGTGCTCGGCAGCGGCGACCTGTTCAACGCCCAGGCGTGCCTCGACATGATCAAGTACACCGGCGTTGACGGCGTTACGGCGGCACGCGGCGCCATCGGCAATCCCTGGGTCTTCGCTCAAGCCCGCGCGTTGGCGGCCGGGCTGCCCCTGCCGGCGCCCCCGACGCTTCATGAGCAGCGGGAGGTCATTGCGGAGCACTACCGGCTGGCCGAGGAGCTATACGGCGCCGAGCGGTGCGTGCCGACGATGCGTAAGTTCGGCATCAAGTATTCGCAGCTCCATCCACAACATGTTGAGGTCCGCGAGGACTTCGCGAGGGTTAAGATCGCCGGCGGCTGGCGCGACGTGCTGGCGAAGTGGTATGGGGTGGACGGGCCCGGCGTGCACCCAGCCATCGAGGAGCCCAACCCCTTGGCTACCGCCGTGTGAACCTCCCCGAAGGCGCCGGTGTCCAAGAACGCACCCCGCGGTCCACGCGTTTGCGGCCGAGGAGTGGACGCCGTAGGGACTGGTCGCTTAAGCGACTAGTCCGGAGCTGAGTAAGGGACTGCAGCACGTAAGGTCACTTATGTCGAATGGACGCGTCTTCATCGAAAGAACCCGCTCCTGGTGGTCG
>DASVCM010000264.1:0-2139 GCA_036381635.1 Lacipirellula sp. | reverse complement strand
TTGCCATGCATCAGCCGGTCGGCGCGCACAATGCTCGCACCGTACGCCTGACCGATCGATTGGTGCCCCAGACAGACCCCGAGCACGGGAAACTTCCCCGTCAGCCGCTTCACACACTCGACCGACACGCCCGCCTCATTCGGCGTGCAGGGCCCGGGTGAAATGATCAGCCGCTCCGGCTTGCGATCCAGGATCTCATCGACGGTAATTTCGTCGTTGCGGTCGACGCGAATTTCAAGCGCCGGATCGATCTCGCCCAGCCGTTGGACGAGATTGTAGGTGAACGAATCGTAATTATCGATGATCTGAATCACAACGGCAGCCATATAGAGCGGTCATGGTATAGTTTAGGCCCGATAGCCGCGACCTAACAGGTCGCCGGAGGGCCGCGAAAGGTTCGCCAATAAAGTAATGGCAGCCGGTCAGCGTCTCTGCTGCTGGATCGGAACGCCGGCCCTAGCCTGGCAGTCGCGACACTTGCCGGAGCCGAAGCAGTTCGCACACAGATTGGCGCCGGCCGGACCGGAGTGGCTGGAAGGGGGGGGCGAGGCAATGACTCCTGTGCCGCCGCAAGCGGGGCACTTGCCCGTGCCGAGGCACTTCAGGCACTTATCGGAACTCATCACACAACACCTCGCGCTATCATGCGCGTTAGGCGCGTTCGTGGCGCGCTTAAGTATATCGCGACTACTGTTTTTAGACCCTGCGCTCCAAAAAAGCCCGCGGATTCAGCGAACGAGGCCGCGACAATGGCGCCGCGGCCTCGGTTCGGTTGACAGACGCGTCGCCAAAATGCCGCCGCGCCGCATTAAGCTCACCGATCACTTGATCTCGATCCGCTTCGGCTGAGCCTCGGGCTTCTTGCTGACGGTCACGTGCAAGACGCCATTGGTCAGCTCCGCAGCGATCGAATCCGGGTCGATCGACTCCGGCAACGTCACCGTGCGAGTCACCTTGCCGTATCGCCGCTCATCGACCAAGCCGCTTCGCTGCTCCTCCGGAGCGGACCGTTCGGTGGTGATGCGGAGCGTTCCCTTCTCGTAGGTGAGATCGACGTTCTCACGGGTCACGCCAGGGACGTCCATTTCAACATGGTACGAGTCGCTGTCCTCCCAGACGCTTGCGGGAACGAAGTATGCCTGGATGCCGCGCGTGCTCGGGGGTCCGAAGAACTGGTCGACCAGGCTATCGAAATGGCCGCCCCAGGGGGCTGGCACGAGCTCGCGCAAACGATTGCTCGTCAGTGAATTAGTCATGGGATTGCCTCCTATTTTGAAGTATCTCAAGGGAAACCCTCGCTAACTAAGTTCTCTCGCTGGTTCACAGTCCGCGGCTCTGTCCAACGGCGAGATTTGCCGTTATGTCGGCGCGAGAAGCAACGGCCGTGCCTATGGCGGAATAACATCGAACCGGCGACGCAACTTATTGCGCAGCGAAAAGTTGCGCCGGCTCGCACGACTTGCGCAGGCGGCGACTCGTCAAACTGGCAGTTGTCATTTTGGCAAGAACGCCGTTACAGGACGTAACCGGCTGTCATTTTGACAATAACCGCGGGCGCCCGCGCGAAGCTAATGTCGAACACCGGCTGGCTCAATCCTGAACGACGTAAGAGCCATGAAACGACACCAGCGACCCGTCGCCATCTACGATCTCCGTTGATACGTCGATCTTCGAGGCTCCATGGCTTCGTAGCAGCTCAAAGAAGAAGGTCTCTGCTTCCCGCTCGATGGGCAGGTTATGGGCGACGATTGCCTCGCTTCGCACCGGTCGCAGATAACGGATCTGGCTCCGCCGGATCACGATGTTCCCGCTCAGGCCAGCGTGATGGAGCATGAGGAACACTTTGCCCCAGCCGACAATCGTGCACAGGGCGTTCAGGCTGCCGGCGAACGCCGAGTACTGGTGGTTGCGATTCGGCGCCAGCGGCATTTCCATCGCCAGCCGGCAACCGTCCCACGCGACGGGCCGAATGCCCATCGGCGTGCAGATGGGCATCTCGGCGGCGAGCGTCTGCTCGAGCTTTCGCAGGGCGGCGTCGTTCATGGGGTGATCATCAGGCGGAGGACGGCTCAAGCGGTCGCCTCCTGGCCGCCACGTGCGAGGGGCGAAACTGCTTATGGTAGCTGAGGCGGCGGAAGC
>DASVCM010000263.1:0-8926 GCA_036381635.1 Lacipirellula sp. | reverse complement strand
ACCCGGCGTAAACGCCGGGCCTAATAGGTTGAGAATGAAACTCCTGCGAAAAGGTGCAAAGAAATTATGCGGCGCTTGATGGCATTGGCGTTATCCCTCGTGGCTTCGCAGCTTCACGCGGCGGAAGCGGGGCGGCCCAATATCGTGTTCATTCTGGCCGATGACCTGGGGTACACGGACCTCGGCTGTTACGGCAGCGAGTATTACGAGACGCCGCATCTCGATCGCATGGCGGCCGAGGGGCTGCGGCTGACCGACGGCTACACGTGCGGGCCGAATTGCCAGCCGACGCGGGCCGCGCTGTTGAGCGGGCAATACGGCCCGCGGACCGGCGTGTACACGGTGGGGAACATCGACCGGTTCAATTGGCGCTCGCGACCGCTGCGCCCCGTCGACAATGTGACGATGCTGCCGCTGGAGAAGATGACGATCGCCCGCGCACTCAACGACGCGGGCTACGCGACCGGCATGTTCGGCAAATGGCACTTGGGCAACGACAAGAAGCACCACCCGGGGAAACGCGGGTTCGACGAGGCGATCGAGTCGTCGGGCGTTCACTTCGATTTCAAGACCGATCCGCCGGTGGAGTATCCCCAGGGGCAGTATCTGGCCGACTTCCTCACTGACCGCGCGGTGGATTTCATCGAGCGGCACAAGGACGAGCCGTTCTTTCTGTACCTGCCGCACTTTGGCGTGCATTCGCCGATTCAGGCGAAGCCGGAGCTTGTCGAGCGGTTTCAGGATAAGCCGCCCGTCGGCGGGCATCGCAATCCCAAGTACGCGGCGATGATCGCCAGCGTCGACCAGAGCGTGGGCCGCGTGCTGGCGAAGCTTGAAGAGCTGGGGCTCGACGAGAATACGCTGGTGATCTTCTCGAGCGACAACGGCGGAGTGGGCGGTTATAAGAGCGTCGGGCTGGCGAAGGATGGCACGACTGACAACGCTCCGCTGCGCGGCGGCAAGGGGACGCTCTACGAGGGCGGGATCCGCGTGCCGTATATCTTCCGCTGGCCGGCGGCGATTTCGCGCGGCCGGACGAACTCGACGCCGATCAATTCGGTGGATTTGTATCCGACGCTTTTGGAAGTGGCCGGCGCTAAGCCGCCAGCGGCGGATGCGTTGGATGGCGTGAGTTATGTCTCGCTGCTTAAGGGCGAATCAGAAACGCTCGACCGCGAGGCGATTTATTGGCACTTCCCGGGGTATCTCGGCTCGGCGGGCAATACCTGGCGGACGCTGCCGGTGAGCGTGGTCCGCGCCGGCGATTGGAAGCTGCGTGAGAATCTCGAAGACGGTTCGCTGGAGCTGTACAATCTGCGCGAGGATATCGGCGAGCGGAATAACCTGGCCTCCCAGGAGGCGGAGACGGCTGAGCGGCTGCAAGCGATGCTCGTCGACTGGCGGAAGGACGTCGGGGCGAAAATGCCGACGGCCAACGCCGACGTCGAGGAGCCGAAGAAGGAGCGGCCGCGGCGGAAGGGGAAGCGCGGGCGGAAGGCCCGGCGCGCGGCGTGAAGCGTCGTTCGCCCTTGCTAGCGCTTCGGGCTCCTTCGCGGGGTGCGTATGCGATTGTTGATCGCGACGACTGTTGTCTGCTGCACTTCGTTGGCGCTTGCCGAGGAGGTTCGCGCGCCGCGCGGGTATTTTGCATTGCAGCCGGGGGAGCCGGCGGTGCTTCAGCCCGGCAATAAGCGCGTTGTCGCCGACGAACTGCTTGCCCTGCCGCGGGTGGCGGGGCTGACCATTCGGGCGCGGTGGTCGTGGATTCATCCGAGCGAGGGGCGGTTCGATTTCAGCTTTCTCGACGCGCAGGTCGCGCGGTGCCATAACGCCGGCAAGCGCTACAAGCTGCTGGTGATGACGGGTCGCGATTGTTCGCCCGAGTGGATCGGCGGGGCGTGGCATCGCGGGGCGCCGGTTCCGTGGTCGGATGAGCTGAAGCAGCATTACGGGGCGCTGGTCGCGGAGCTGGGCAAGAAGTATGCCGCCGATCCGCTGTTGTGCGGCGTCCACATCACCGGGCCGACGTTTCCGAGCACCGAGATGCATCCGGCGCCGGGGATCGAGTCGGTCGCCGGGTACAGCGACCAGGCGATGATAGACGCGTGGGGGGCGTCGATCGACGCATACGCGGCGGCCTTTCCGCGGACGGCGTGCCTGCTGTCGATCAGCGTGCAGCCGCCCGCGCGGCGGTATCTGGGCGCGGTCGTAGATTACGGGCGAGAGAAGCTCGGCGAGCGATTTACCTTGCAGCACAACGCGCTGAAGGCGTCGACGCATCCGCTCGCGCCGCATCACTTGTTCATCTCGGCGGAGGCGAAGAAGGGCGTGCGCGTGGGTTTCGAGATGGTTTGTCCGGCGACCAATGCGGCGCGGTTTGGCTCGCGCGACGTGATGGACGGGATCGAGCTGGGCAAAGCGGCGGGGGGCGTGTTCTTCGACGTGTATCCGCCCGATTTGAAGGCGCTACGTTAAGCGGGCGTGGCGACCGCTTATATAGCCCGGCCATTCTGGCCGGGCGCCGGGCCAGGACGGCCCGGCTATACAAAGGTTTCGGCGGCAACGCGGCGCCTGGGCGTGAACCAGTTGGCCCCGTTGTCGCCGAACTGCGCGCAGGGGATGCGCGACTTGGCGGGATCGCGTTGTTAATCGCTCTTATATGTAGCGGCTGAAGAAGCCGTTTTGTTGTTGCTGGACCTTCATCGCGTAATACAGATCGGCGGCGCCGATGGCGGTGACCGTTGCGGCGACGGCGGCGAAGCTCGCCGGGCGTTTTGTTTTTGTCGCCGCGACGCCGAGCAGGGCCGAGTCGAGGGCGTCGCCCAGCACGCGGGCCCACGCGCCGGCGGCGAGCTGCGGGGACGCGCGCGACTCGGTGAGGATGCCGACGCCGTGCAGCAGCTCGCGGACGCCGAGGGCGCGGAGGATGCCATGAGTCTTGCGGGAGTGATCGAGTCCGAGCATGCGCTCGACCTGGTGGGGGGCGACGAGTTCCAACAGGCCGATGCCGATGCTTCCCCAGCCGAGAGAGCGTGCGCCTTCGGCGGCGGATTGTTGTTCAGATTTCCACATGGCGTTCATTCCTGCTCATGCCGCCGGGTCGAGGACGACTTTGATGCAGCCATCCTTTTTCTCGCGGAAGATTTCGTAGCCGTGGGCCGCCTGGGTGAGCGGCAGGCGGTGGGTGACGACGAAGCGCGTGTCGATGCGCCCGGAGCGGATGTGCTCGAGCAGCTCCGGCACGTAGCGGTGGACGTGCGTCTGGCCGGTCTTGATCGTGAGGGCCTTGTTCATCAGGGCGGCCATGGGGATCTTGTCGGAGAATCCGCCGTAGACGCCGGGGATCGAGACGGTCCCGCCCTTGCGGCAGCAAAGAATCGCCTGCCGGATAACGTGGGGGCGCTCAGTCTCCATGAATAGGTTGGTCTTCACCTTGTCATAGATGTTCTCGAGCGCGGTATAGCCGTGGGCCTCCATGCCGACGGCGTCGACGCAGACATCGGGCCCCAGGCCGCCGGTATGATCGAGCAGCCAGTCGAAGATGTATTCGTCGTGCATGTCGACAGTGATCGCGCCGCCGTCGCGGGCCATCTGCATTCGCTCGGGCACCTTCTTCTCGTCGTCGATGGCGATCACCTTGCCGGCCCCCAGCAAGAAGGCGCTGCGGATGGCGAACTGGCCGACCGGGCCGCAGCCCCAGACGGCAACCGTGTCGTCCGGCTGGACATTGCAGTGGTGGACGGCCATGTAGCCGGTGGGAAAGATATCGGAGAGAAATAGGAGTTGATGATCCTCAAACTCCTGCGGCATGACCTGCAGGTTGAAATCGGCCAGCGGCACGCGGACGTACTGGGCCTGGCCGCCGGCGTAACCGCCCGTAAGGTGCGAGTAGCCGAGGACGCCGGCGGTCGCTTGCCCGAACGCGGTCTCGCCCAAGTGCGATTTGGGATTGGTGTTGTCGCAACAGCTATAGAGTTGCCGGCGGCAGAAGAAGCACTGGCCGCACGCGAAGAAGAACGGGACGACCACTCGGTCGCCGACTTTCACCTTGCTCTGATCGACGCCGGAGCCGAGTTCCTCGACGATGCCCATCGGTTCGTGGCCGAGGATGTCGCCGGGCTTCATCGCGGGGATGAAGCCGTCGACCAGGTGGAGGTCCGAGCCGCAGATGGCTGTGGACGTAACGCGGACGACGGCGTCACGGCGGTTGATGATCTTGGGGTCGGCGACGTCTTCGAGCTGGACCTTGTAGGGGGCGCACCAGACTAGGGCTTTCATGGGGAGTCCTTTGCGGGCGTCATGTTTATATTAGCCCGGCCATACTGGCCGGGCGCCGGGCCAGGATGGCCCGGCTATATACTCAGTTGCTGAACAGGCGGCCTATGCCGGCGCAGGCGCCGCGGGGTTGGCCTTCGATGGTGGGGAGTTCGCCGGTTTCCAGTAGGCGCTTGACCTTGCGGAGGTCGTCGCGGATTTGGATTTCGGGCTCTTCGCCGAAGAGCTTGGCGACCCAGCGGCCGACCTGACCGCCGGGGGGCGCGTATTCGAGCTCGACGCGGACGTTCGTGCCGCGATCGCCCGGCGCGCGCTCGAAGCGGACCGAGCCGCGATGTTCTACATCCGATCCGGGGAGCGCTCGCCAGGCGATGCGCGAGTTCGGTTCGTCGGCGGTGATTTCGGCGTCCCACTCGACTTGGCCGCCGTAAATCTTTGGGGCCTTGGCGATCCAGTGCGAGCGCGAGTCGTCGAGCTTGCGGACCGACTCGAGGTGCGACATGAACTGCGAGAAGTTCTCGAAGTTCCGCCAGTAGCCGTAGAGCTCTTCGGGCGACTTGTTGATCAGGAAGGACTCGACGATGTGGACGCCGGCGGGCGCGGACGGCTTCGTTCGGCCATCCGCTTTGGCGGTGTTCACGCCCAGCGACTGATACACGGCGCAGCGGCCGGTGGCGCCGCGGTAGACTAGCGCGCCGCCGATGGCGGCGATTCCGGCGCCGGTCCAGTCGCGGCGGGCTAGCCCTTGCAAGGCGAGGATAGCGCCGGAAGCGAGCGAAACCAGTCGCTCGCCGCCGCCGACGTTTTGACGGGTCGATGGGCGGCCTTTCTGTGCGGAAGACTGATACTGCTGGCGGAACTGCCGCAGCGGCGCCGAACCGTACTGGAAGCTCTGTTGTCCCGCTCGCATGGCGACGCCGGGAGGAAGGTGTGCGGTTTGAGCCATGGCGTTCTCCTGAAGCTGTCGCGAGAACCGACGTAGGTGCTGGCAGTGCTTCTGAGAACGGAGCAATCGGTGTACCGCCAAGTGGCGCAATAAATCGCCCGGCCATCCTGGCCGGGCGCGTCGAGACGATAGCCAGTGCGTTTGGCGGGCGCCGAGCCAGGATGGCTCGGCTATATACGTCACTTAAGCAGCTCGGCGATGCCCTGCATCAGGACGCTTTCGACGCTTGGCGCCACGCGCGAGGCGCGCTCACTGGTCTCGTAGCCGCCTTGGGCGTAGCTGTCGTGGAGGCCGATGTAGCCCGGGCCGTAGTCGCCGTAGGCGGCGACGCAGACGTGCGCGTCGGGGCGCAGCTTCTGTGCGGCGAGTTGATACTCAACGAACAGCTCGCCGGGGAGGTGCAAGAGGTCGATGTCGCCGATGCGCAGGCGGCTGAGCGTGATCTTGTGGCCGGCATCGACCCAGCGGAGGAATGCCATGTGGCGGACGCCGTTGATGCGCACGGCCATCGTGTTGTCGGTGTTGTTGATCCGCTCTTCCAAGAGCGGCGGGTCGAGATGCTTGCCCACGGGAAGCGATACGTCGCGCGTGTCCCAGGCGATCTCCGCGCCGTCGACGGGGAACTTCTCGATCGACTCCCACGCCTCGCGCATCCCCTCGGCCAAGCGCTCGGCGAGGATCGGCCGCATCTCGGGCGAGCCGTCGTTGTACTTGCCGGCCGCAACGTTGCCGCCGGCGCCGTTGAAGTGGATGTGCAGGGGCGCGGGCAGTTCCTCTTCGCGCTGCGCGCGGGCCATGCCGGGGAAGTCGTAGCTGACGCGGCCGCGGCCGTAGTAGCTTTGCGGATGCGTGGCGTAGTAGGTGAGCACCGCGACAGGTTCTTCTTCGTTGAAGAACGCGACGGCGCGACATTTGGGGTCGATGATCCCCTCGGGCTGTGCGCGGGCTTCAGGGTCGCGGCAGGAGGACATGCGTTCCCACTTCACCTTGCCGTCGGGGCCGAGGACGCGGCGGTTCGAGGCGACCTTCTCGACGATGCCGACGCCGGCGCCGACGTGGGTGACCGGCTGCATGCGACCGAGGGCGTCATTTACCGCGGCGGCCGTGTTGGCGATCGCCTCGCGGGCGAAGGCGACGTCGAAGATTTCGCCGGCCAGTCCGTACTCTTTGGCGACCTCCTCGGCGAAGAAGTCGCACCCCGGGGCGTCGTGCTGGTGGATGGCGTGAACGGCGACGCGGTCGATCGACGTGCCGGCGGCTTCGGCCAGCGCCTGGCGGAAGGCGAGGTGCCCTTCGTTGCCGACGCCGACCCAGTCGAGGGACAAGAGCACGATCGGCTTTTGCCCTGAAGGCAGCAGCACGAGGCCGCGAGCCGAGAGCGGATCATCAACGGCGACCGCGGGCTTGCACAGAGCGTCGCACAGCGGCGAGCCCATGGGGGGCGTGACGTCGAGCTGGAACGTGGCGATCGCGAGCTTGGGCGTTTCGGCGTGTGAATGCGCGCTCGCCAAGCAACACATCACGACCACAATTGAAATCACTTTCCAATCTTTTCCGCTCATTGTCTTTTCTCATCTTTTCTTGTCTTGCTTTGCGCCTTTGCGCCTTTGCGTGAGGCCTAATTAATTCAGATTAACTCACGCAAAGGCGCAAAGCCGCAAAGAAAAGAATCATTGTTTATCGTCGTTACGAAGATAGGCGATCAGGTCGGCGAGCGATTGCTTGTCGATGGCCTTTTCAAAACCTTCGGGCATGAGGGTCATGCCGGTGGATTGTAGCTGGTCGATGTCCGCTCGCGGGATGGTTTCGGTGACGTTCTCCTCGCGCTTGAGCGTGACGCTCGCGGCCGTCTCGGCGGCGATCATGCCGCTCTTGGCCAGGCCGTCGACGGTGAGGATCGTGTACTGCAGATACTTCGGGTCGACCTCGCGGTTGGGGTCGAGGATGCTGATCAAGAGTTGCTCGGGCGTGCGGGTGACGACGGTCGCCAGGTCGGCGCCGACTTCGGCGCCGTGGCCGTCTTTGCGGTGGCAGATCGCGCAGTTCTTGCGGAAGACCTCGCGGCCGTGATCGGCGTTGCCGGTGAACTGCAGCACGTCGGCGTGGGCCTGGACGACTTCAGTCCGCTTCGGCGCCGCAACGTCGAGAAGCGTGGCGGCCCGCTCGCGAATGGCGGCGTCGGCGTGGGTCTTGAGCCGCTGAATCGTCGCGGGATCGAGGTCTCGCGGCGCGACGGCGCCCTGCTCGACCGCATCGAGCATCGCCATGGCGGAGGCAGTGCGCGACATCAGCAGTTCGGCGGCCCGCGCGCGGAGCGTGGGGCTCATGCCGGGCCAGGCGGCGAGAATCGACGGCGCGACATCCGCGTTGCCGAACTGGCCGAACGCGGCCAGCGCCGCAAGCTGCACGTTCTGCGGATGGCGCGGGGCGAGCAGCTCGGTGAGGACCGGCTCGGCGGCGGCGAACTCGCCTAGTGGCAGCGCGGCGATGGCAGCGACGCGAGCCGCGGGTTTGGCGGAGTCGGCGGCGGCGGTTTCGAGCGACTGTTCGACGAGTGCGTCGAGAACTTTATTGGTGGCGCCGCCTGTGGCCGCGGCGAACTGCTCGCGGACTTGTTGCTGCTTGGAACCGGCGCCGCGGACGGCGGCGACGAGCAATTCCGCCGCCAAGTCATCAGGAGGGCGAGGCTCCTGCCGAGCCGAAGCCTGGTTGGCGGTTCGCGACTTGACGGGCGCCTCGCCCTCCTTTGCAGATTTATCGGCCTGTTGCAGCTTCGTTAGGTCGCGAGCGACCGATGCCAACTCGGCTGAGTCGCCACGTGCGCCGATCTGACGCGCTAGCTCGATGAGAAACTCGCGGCCCGGCGCCGATCTCCGGAAGTCGGCGTCGGCAATCAGCTCGCGGAGCAGCCACGTGCTGCCGCGAGCCACCGAGCTTAGCACGGCAGCGCAGAGGTACGGCTTGTCGGCGTCTCGGCGGATGATCGTTGCCAAGGCGTCGAAGCGGCCCGAGTCGGTGCTTTCGCCCAACGCGAACGCGACTTGATAACGGACCCTCAGATCGGGATCAGACGCGAGGAAGTTGAGTCGATAACCGAGATCGCCTCGAGCTTCGGGGCGGGCCAATTGCCGGGCGGCAAGGCGCACCGCATGCTCCCGCGTATAAGCGTCTTCAAGAAAGGAGTTCCAATGAATACGGCTATCGAGTTCGTCAAAGTGTGACAGCAGATATAGCGCTAGAATCTCGCCTTCGGAAACCTGCGTTGAGCCGCAGAGGCGTTTCAATTCAGCCACCGCGCTTTGGTCGTTGCGTTCGTAAAGCAACCGCGCCGCGGTGGTGCGATGCCAACCATTGGAATGGGCAAGCATGGCGACCAGTTCCACGGTCGTCGCGTCGCCAGGCATCTTCTGCATTTCGGGCTTGCGCTGACGGTCAGGCCCTTTTTCGTGGACGATTCGGTACAGCCGCCCGCGGTCGCGGCCGCTGGTCAGGTCGAGGTGCTTCTTGAGCACCGGCGGGAGGCTGGCCGGGTGCTCGATCACCTCGCGGTACATGTCGAGGATGTAGAGGTTGCCGTCCGGGGCGTTAGCGAACTGCACGGGGCGGAACCAGGTGTCTTTAGACGCGATGAACTCGCGATTGGGCGTCGCGCGGCGAGCGGTGAGTGGGATCTGGTTCGGATCGCGCTCGATCAGCTTGCGGTGG
>DASVCM010000262.1:0-2162 GCA_036381635.1 Lacipirellula sp. | reverse complement strand
AGGCGGCCAAGACGGCGGTCAAGCTGATCTTCCCGCTGGTGATCTTCATCTTCCCGGCGATCTTCGTCGTGCTGGTCGGCCCGGCGGCGATCACGATGGTGAACGAGCTGTTCCCGTCGATGAGCGGGCAGTAAGCTTCCTTCCCGGTAAACCAATGTCATTCTGAGCGAAGCGAAGAATCTAGCGTCGCGTCAGATCCTTCGCTTTGCTCAGGATGACGGTGCAATACCCGGGCGCCAGCGGCGCCAGCAGGGTAGTTCCGATTACGGCGACTTGTCCGGCTGGGGAAGAGAATCCCGATCATCCAAAAGTAGCGCAGCGCCTCGCGCGTTCGGGTCGATACTGACGACGGTAACGCTTTGAGCGCTGTGTGAAACGCGGCTTCCCGCGCCGCCGATCGCCGCTCGCGAGCGCCTTGGCGCTCAGGCGCGCTACTTGCGCGCCGCTCCCGCCGCATGTATCCCGCTTGGATGGAAGCCATGAGAATGACCCGCCTCTGGGCCGTCGCGTCCCTGGCGCTTGTCAGCGCCGCCGTCGCCGTCGCCGCGCAGCCCTGTATGCGTTCGACCCACCTGCATCAGGGGACGTTGAAGCGCGGCAGCGACTGCGAGGCGGCGTTTCACGAGAACCACATGTGGCCGCAGCAGTACATCGGCCCGTCGCGGCGGGGCATCTGCCAGTCGTTCGACACGATGATCGCCAATGGCTGGCGGCAGCACCATGTGATGGGGCAGCACTACTTCGATCGCAATACGAACGAGCTGACCGAGTCGGGCCAGATGAAGGTCCATTGGATTCTGACCCAGGCGCCGCCGAACCGCCGGACGATCTATATCGAACGCACGCGCAGCGCTGAGGAGACGGCCGATCGCGTGGCGGCGGTGCAGGAACTGGCCAGCGCTCTTGCCACGGGCGGGACGGTTCCGGAGGTCCGCGAGACGTATGTCCGCGACTATGGGCACCCGGCGATCGGCGTCGACGCCGTGTTCACCGGCTTCCGCGCGAATCAGATGGCTCCGATGCTGCCGCCCTCCGCGACGGGCGCCGGGGCTGGCGGGGGCGCGGCCGCCGCACCGTAATCAACAGTCCTAGCTGCCCGTCGTTTACCAACAAAATAACGCTGAGGGTCGCCATGGAGGGCGCCACAATGCGAAAGGCCTGGATTGCAGCATGGGCGGTGGCCGCGATGGCGGGCGGTTGCGCGGGGTCGGCGAATCCGCTCGCTACGGGCGGCGTGACGGCCGGCGGCGCGGTCGCTTCGCCGGCGGTTAGTTGGACGGAGAAGTTCAAGGCGCCGTTCAAGAAATCGATAGACGCGATCGCCCAGTGGAAGCCCAAAAGCAGCGTCCCTCCGGTTCCGGTGCAGGAGCCCTTCGACCCTTCCCAGGCGACGCCGGAGCTGTACGTCGGCCTCGCCCAGATGAGCGAGCGGAGCGGTAACATTCCGCAGGCCCGGGATCTCTATCAGAAGGCCGTTGCCAAGGATCCGAAGCATCTGGACGCCCTGCTCGGCGCCGCACGCATGGAGGATCGCGAGGGGCGCCTGGACGTGGCGCTGATGCTCTACCAGCGGGCGGCAACCTATCACCCGAGGAATGCGACCGCGCTGAACGACTTGGCTCTTTGCCACGCACGGCGCGGCGAGCTGCCGATTGCTCGCCACGTGCTGGAGCAAACCGTGCAGCTCGAACCCAGCAAGCCGCTGTATCGCAACAACCTGGCGAAAGTGCTGGTGGAACTGAACAGCCTGCAGCCGGCGATGGAGCATCTTTCGGCCGTTCATGCGCCGGCGGCGGCGAACTACAACATGGCCGTGCTTCTGAGTGAGCGCGGCCGCAACGACGAGGCGACCCAATTTCTTTCGCAGGCCTTGGCCATCGATCCGCAGATGGAAGCGGCGCGGTTGATGCTCGCCCAATATTCGTCGCCGTCGACGCCGAGCACGTTGGGCCAGCACTACGTGGCGCAGCCGGCGCCGGCTGCCGCGGCGCCTGCACATCAGGCGAGCGATGCGATTCTGCCGACGCCGGAAGTGGTGGCCACGGTTCCCTGGACGCCCAGCGGCGCCGGCGAGCCGATCAGGTATCCGACGACCGCGTATAGCGCGGCGCCCACGCCAGTGATGCCGCCGGCAGGGAACGAAGGGAGTGGACCGTCGCTGC
>DASVCM010000261.1:0-3351 GCA_036381635.1 Lacipirellula sp. | reverse complement strand
GGCCGAGCAAGTGGCCGTTGACGAGACGCAGCTAGAAGAAGCCGAAGCCGTTGAGACCGAGGCGAAGCGCCAACTCGAGCGGATTCTGCAACTTGCGCCCTCGGGCGCCGCGACGCAGGCCGACGTCGATGCGGCCCGCCGGTCGGCCGCCGTGGCGACGGCCCAGGTAGCGCACGCCCGCGCGGCCTTGGATCTCACCAAGGCGGGGGCGTGGCAGTACGACGTCATGATCGCCAAGCAACAGGTCGAGCAGGCGCGTAGCGAGGTGGAGCGGATCAAAACGGAGCTGTCTCGGCTGGAAGTGCGATCGCCGCGCGACGGCGAGGTGCTGCAGGTGAACGTCCGCCCGGGCGAGTTTGCCGGCACGCCGCCCGATCGCACGCTGCTGGTGCTCGGCAGCACCGACTCGCTCCATGTGCGCGTGGACATCGACGAGCAGGACATCGGCCGCTACCGCGTGGGCATTCCGGGCGTGGCGATGCCGCGGGGGTTTCCCGAGCTGAAGTACGAGCTGCGGTTCAAGCGGGTCGAGCCGTTCGTCGTGCCGAAGCGCTCGCTGACCGGCGAGAACACCGAGCGCGTCGACACGCGCGTGCTGCAGGTGATTTACGAGATCGCCAAGAACGAGCCGCCGCTGTACGTGGGGCAGCAGGTGGATGTGTTCTTTAGGTTGGGGGAGGACGACGATGGCGTCCTAGCCACGCCGGTCGAATCAGCCGCGATCTCGCAGTAGACGATCGATAGGCGGCGGAGTCCTGTACGCCAAAGGCGTTAGACATCGTAGCCCAGGGCTTCCGCCGCAGGCGGATACCCTGGGTTAAGAGAGCCATTCGATCCGTTTACGCTGAAGGCATTACACACGATTCGTGCCACGACGGCTGTGTAACGCTTTCAGCGTAAGGCGATTTCCGGGTTTGGTTACCCAGGGTAGGCCGCTGGCGCGGCCAACCCTGGGCTACGATGTTTAACCGCGTTGCGGTATTGGCGAATTGATGAGCAACTTAATTCTCTTCTGCCTTACGCGCCGCTTCCTCTGCCGCTTGCTCGTGTTGTTGCTGTAACGTTTCAAGTGCGTGGCGAAGCGACTCGATTTGTTGGTGGAGGGCTTCGACTTCGGACTGGCGAGCTTTTCGTTGTTCGTGCTGCGTCGGGGCGGCTTCACGGGCGCGGGCGACGGCCTCGCCCGGCGATGCAGCGTCGGACCAATACACTTTCTGGCTCGCCGGTTGACCTTCGCGGAAAAAGATCCCTCCTCCGGCACCGCCGACGGCCGCGGCGGGCTTGTTCATTTCAACCGTTGGCGGAAGCGGTTGGATCGGCGCGCCGACGACGGGTTGCGAGCGCATCCTCTGCGGGCCCAGGCCCAATGCGGTCGCGGTAATCTCATCGACGACGCCCGTGACTGGCACGTTGTTCCCCTTTTGGACGAGCTTGACCGCTTCCTCGGTGAGCGGGCCGAAGTCGCCGTCGACCTCCAGCTTCGGCGACGGTTTGAGCATCGCGTTGAGTTGCTGCTGCAGGATGCGAACCTGCACGCCCTTGGCGCCGCGCTTAAGCTGTCCGGCTTCGATCGCCTCGCGTTGCTCTTGGACGCGCAGGCTGTTGATCTCACACAACTTCAGGTCCGCCTCGATCAACCCCGCCTCAGCTTTTAGCTCGAGAATCTCCGGCAGCGTGCCGCGGCCCGACTCTTCCAGGGCCTGGGCCTTCTGCTGAATCGCCTCGGCCTTGAGCTTCAAGCCCTTAGCCTTCAAGTCCCAATACTCCTGCTCCAGCTTGAGCGACTTCGCGCTTTGCGAGCCGAGACGCGGGAGCGATTCGGCGCCAAGTTGCATACGGAACTGCGGCGCCTGCTGCTCGGCGACGAAATCAATGCGGCCGCCCTGAATGGCGTATGGGCTTGCCGATTCCGCAAAGAATGCAGATGCCGGCGCGCGAACCGGCGCGAGCACGTCGGCGGGCGGGACGGGCGCCTCCGGCGCTGTAGTTCCTTCTCGACCCATGTAGCCGCCTCTTCCTCCCATCTCGGAGATCCCTCGTCCCATAGCTCCAGTCCCCATGGCGACGTCCCGTCCGGACGTGCGCTCGCGTCCGAGGACGCTGGCAAACGGATCGCTGTCTTCGGAGTGAGAATCGTCCGGCGCCGCCGCGTCGTCGTCGGCCAGGAGAGTTACTGACTCATCGTTCGTCGCGCTGATCGCCACCTCCGCAGTTTCATCAGCCGCGGCGCTGGCGCGAGTTTCAGAACCAGCGTCGGTCAGAAGGACGACGGCTGCGCCGGGTCGGCCCTCGCCCTGTGGCGCGTCGGCCGAGGCAATGGCAAACATTCCGGCAGCGAGACAAACGCCTAGTACGGCGACGGCGGGTTTGGCGGCGGCGACAAGAGTCATCGAAAGGATCCCCTTCTCGGCAAGTGTGGCGGCGGCGGTTTTGGCGGCGGTTGCTTTGGAGCCGCCGCCGACGAGCTTCCACGCGAAGCTGCCGGCTAGCGCGGCGGTGTGCGGAATGAGGGCGGCCGGCGTTGCGGCGTTGGCTGCCGCGATGGACGCCGTGGTGATGGCCATCGTCGTCGACAGTGCGACGCCGCGGCCGGCCATGCGCGAGCGGAGCATGCGCGTGCCGCGGGCCAGGCGGCCCTTCACGCTTTGCTGCGTGACGCCCAGCTCGTCGGCGGCTTCGCTGCGCGAGCGGCCTTCGAGGTAACAGAGCACCAACGGCTGGCGATATTGCAGTGGCAGGGCGTGCAGCTCTTCCAAGAGGACGCGGCATTGTTCGCTGCGGGCGATCGCTTCAAGCTGATCGTCGTCACTTGACGCGGGCTCGTACTCGAGCGGCGTCTCGGCGAGCCGATGGCGGCGCGAGCGGGCGAGCAGCGCCGTGCGGAACGCGACGCGATAGAGCCAGCCGGCGGCGCTGTCGGCGGCGCGGATCGAGCGGGCCTTGCGGGCGAGAATCAGGAAGGTCGCCTGGAAGGCGTCTTCAATGTCTTCGCGGCGGCGGAGGACATGCGAGCAGACGCCCCAGACCATACCGGCGTGCAGCTCGATGACCTCAGCCAGGGCGGCCTGATCGCGGTGGCGCCAGAACCGCATCAGCCGCTCGCCGTCGGTGGGGCGAATCGGCGGGACGGCGGCGCGGGATGGCCGGGGGGCAATTTCGTCTTGGTCGTCGATCGGGGCGAGCAGTTCAGACATCGCGGGGCCTCCGGAGTATTAGAGTACCCGCCAAGGCGGCCGGACCGCGAATTCTTTGAGAAAACCTTCGAACGCTGACGAAAAGAGAGCGACTAGCCGCGGGCTAACAGCCCGCCGGTGAACTGCCAAATGACATCGCAACTCGTGGCGCACCGGC
>DASVCM010000260.1:0-4189 GCA_036381635.1 Lacipirellula sp. | reverse complement strand
GGTCCGAGGTACGTGCGGCGGTCGAATTCGTTCTGAGCGTAGCGAAGAATCTAGAAGCTAGATGAGATCCTTCGCTCCGCTCAGGATGACGCCGCTCCATCTTATCCGGGGCACGCTCTAAACGCCAACTGCGCATCGAATCGCAAATGGGCAGATAGTCCACCGTTGCAATGCATCATCGGTTCGCGAATTGCCGGCTCGCCTGCTTGGGCGCCCCGGTTTGAAAACTGGTTGACAGGCGCCGTCGAACCTATACAACCGATACCGAGGGGGGTTCATCCCCCCTAAACGAGTGCTGACGGCGATCTAGCCTCCAGTAGGCGCTTTCTCCTCGCACGCTCTTGCGACGATACGGGGCAATGGCGGCACTTTCTAACCAGGACGCAGTCGGATTGATTGAAATCCTGGCGGCTGCCGCCGATCCCAATCGTGACGCATCGTTAGAAGCCCGCCGTCGCATTTTATTTTCGGCATTAGCAGAGGCTATCGAAGCGGACGCCTGGATATGGATGTGCAGAAGCGCCGACGAGGCGGCGCCCGTCGATGGCACTCACGGAAAACTGGATGACGGCTGGGCGGACGATCAACAGCGCGAAGCCGCATTCCAAACCCTCGGCCAGTGCCCGCTGAGGCAGCTTTTGGCTGCCGTTCCTTTAAGCTCAACTGGCGCGCCTAGCGGTGTTACTCGCACGAAGAACGATCTGATCGAGTCGAACCCCAACCAAGAGGCGGGGCCGGAGAGCGCCTGGCGAGCGGTTGGCGTCAACGACTTCATTGTTTCGCTATATCCTATCGACTACGCAACTTACAGCGCCGTTGGTTACTGCCGTCGCGATGCCGAGAAACAGTTTACCGACCGCGACCGGAGCGTACTCGATGTGCTTTTTCAACACGTAGCCTGGCTTCACACAGAATCGCCGATTCAACTTGGACTCGCGCCGACTTCCGCTCTCTCCCCCCGGGAAAAGGAAGTCCTTGTCCTGCTGCTGGAAGGCTACGCGCGGAAGGAAGTTGCCGCACGGCTTCATCTTAGTGCTCACACCGTGGCCGACTATTTGAAGGTCATCTACAAAAAACTAGGCGTGAGTAGTCGAGCCGAGTTGCTCGCCAAGTTCATTCACAATAGCTAGTTAGATGCGTTCAGACGCTTCAGCTTGATCGCCAGGAGTATCAAGTTGTCGGCACCCCCGAAGGCCGACCCCCGCGCTTGTGGGTATTGAGCCTGCTGGCATTTCTGAAATATTCGAGGCAGTCTGCATAATAGTGCGCATCCCACAGAATCCGCATTCGTGGAGTGCGAATTCGCCAAGGATGTTCGTGGTCCGCGGATTACTTTCCATTCTTCTCCGAGGTTTCGCATCTGATGAGTGAAGCGACTAAGACCAAATCGCCGCGCGGGGGAAACCAGGCCGAGGCGGCTGAACCGGAGGGCGCAGCGCCCCCCCAGGGTCGCGTCGGCGTCGACGACAAGCACATCGCCGCCGCTTCTTACGCTAACTTCTGCCGCGTGACCGGCACGCCCGAAGAGCTGATCATCGACTTCGGTCTGAACGCTCAGCCGTTCGGCACGCCGACCGAAGCCGTGCAGGTCACACAGCGAATCGTTACGAACTACTTCACCGCCAAGCGGCTGCTGCACGCGTTGCACCTCTCGGTGCAGCGGCACGAACAGGCGTTCGGCGTGTTGGAAACAGACGTTAACAAGCGTGTAGTCAGCCGGTCGCAAGGCTGAGGCGCGCCCACCTCGCCCATTGAGGCGACTTATTATCCAGGCACTTACTGTTGAGGCAGCTGGCCTAATGGGCCAGCGCGGAGGAACCGGCAGCCTGGAGGCGGATGGAAGGGAATTGAGCAGGCGAAAGACATCGTCGTTGGTGCTGCTTCTTTGAGCAGTCTTTTGACCGCAGTTGGACGCGTAATTCAGGACAAAACTTTCAACTTCTCGAACGCTTAAGCACGCACGGGTCGCGTGCGCCGGCCGGCTCTCTTAGCTGGCCGACGTGGCCTCAAATCGTCACTCCGTCGTGGGAGTGCGCTCGTCGTGCAGCGGCGTCGGAGCAACGCAACATGGCTGGTAATCGCACTCCTCGGTTCATGAACCTGTTCAGCCCGGAACGCCGCAGCGCGCGCAGCAAGCGTTGGCGGAAGCGGTTCCCGAAGTTCTCGCTGAGCTCATGGCACTCGAGCCGGATTGCCGAGAGCGTGTGCGGGGCGTTTCGCGCGGGGGCGCAGGCCAGCCGCGTGGTGCGATGGGCGAGCGGGACGCAGGTGGTGAGCACGCTTGGAAGCAAGTCGTTGCGTTTGGAAGGGCTGGAGCCGCGGCAGATGCTGACGACTACGCCGTGGAACCTGGGAACAGAAGGCGACTTCTTTCAAGATTGGTCGGACCCCAACCTCATTACATCGCACAACGATTGGTCAGGGGTGCCTAGCATCGTTGGCTACTTGGGCGAGGGGCTGGCGGCGGTTACCGGCGTAGATCCGCGCAACGTGTTAGGTCCAGGCAGCGGGACGGTGAGCGTTTTACCAGGTCAAAGCAACCCGGCCATTCTTACCGAAGGATTCGTCGAGTTCGAGTCGAACGCCTTGCTCACCAATGCAGTGGTCGGCATGCAAGCTGGCGGCAGTGCCGATGCGCCTCACTTGGTTCTGCATCTGAATTCAGTAGGGCGTGAGAATATAGGACTTCGATTTAATCTACGCGACGTGGAATCGACCAGTACCAATGCACAGCAACCGTTCGCACTTCAATATCGATTGGGCGATGCGGGCCTCTTCACCAATGTACCTGGCCAGTTTCTCGCGGATGCAACAGTGGCCAACGCAACGGTCGACAATATGTTTGGCCTGCCAACGCGCATTATCTTGCCGCAGTGGAGTAACCAACCGCATCTCGAAATCCGGTTCATCACAACGAACGCAGCCGCCCAAGATGAGTTCCTTGGCATCGACGATATTTCGGTGACCAGCGACCCGTTAAATGCGGCCCCGGCGGCGACATCGCAGATTATTAGCACGAACGAGGATGTGGAGATAGACGGAGTGCTGTCTGGAACTGATCCGGATTCGAATCCGCTGACGTTCGCCATCGCAAGCCCGCCGGTTCACGGCTCCTTTAGTTTCTTCGATGCGAATACGGGTGCCTTCACATACCGGCCCAATGAGAGCTACAACGGCACCGACTCGTTCCAATTCACAGCTTCCGATGGCTTGTTGACAAGCACGCCGGCGACGGTCTCCATAACGGTCAATCCGGTCGACGACCTGCCTACCGCCGTGGCGCAGAGCCTGACAACGGACAAGAACTCTCCGTTAAGCGGAACGCTGAGCGGCACGGACGTCGATGGCGAGGCGATAACACACTTCACGTTGATTTCGCCGCCGGCGAACGGCTCCCTTGACTTTGACAGCTCGACCGGCGCGTTTACTTATCACCCCTCCTTGAATTATGTGGGCCCGGATTCTTTCGAGTTCCAAGCAAACAACGACGCACTCGGAGTTCCCGCTGTTGTCACGATTGCCGTTGTTGAGCCCGTCTCGACGTCGAATTTTGACGGACCGGCCTACCCGCCGCCGGGCGGAGTTGCCTTTGCAGGCAGCGGTCCGGGATCCGGACGCAGCGGCGGGCGGACCAACTCATACGACCTTTCGGCCAATCCGTACGCAGACGCCCTGGACGACGCCAATGTCTTGTACTGGGCGCCTTCGGCTGCATCGCTGAGTTTGTCAGGCTCAAGCTTTGCGAAGGCATTCAACTCGTCGAATCTGGTGTCAACCAGCGCAACGCAGGCAATCTGGCAGCGAAGCGATATATCGCTGGATACGGGCGGCGACAATATTCCGAACACGACCGTGACCGGGCGATTGGTGCTGACTGTGTCCGGCGCTCCCGCTGCCATATTATCCCAAAGCTCCGTGCCGGCGGGTATGTCAGGGCACCTCGGCGTCGCCTTGCCAGTGATTGATACGGCGTTTGCCGCCAATTTCATCTTCCAGATCTGGAGCGGATCGAACTGGGTCCCTGCCGACAATTACTACGACATTTCCAGCACGGGCGGCCTCGGCTCGTTCAAGAGCTTCGGTGCAGGCTTCTGGACGGTCAATGACGTGGGAGTCGCGACGCCGCTTGATGACGATTCAAACGCGAACGCGGTGGACGAAAATGCCTCGGCCGGCACGGCGGTTGGCA
>DASVCM010000259.1:0-3127 GCA_036381635.1 Lacipirellula sp. | reverse complement strand
GCTACCGACGGCTGGCGACTTGCTGGCTCACCTGATCAGCACGCACGAGGCAGCCCACCTGGGGCACCTCTCGAATTGGCGACGGCAAATGGGGCGCAAGCCGCTTTTCTAGGCGCAATGAAAAGGGCGAGATAACTCTCGCCCCATTGCGTCCCAAGGTGGATGCGAACACTACATCGCCCCGACCTGCGCCGATGCTTGCTGTGCTAGCAGTGCGCGCAGCCGATCGAATTCCTCGTGGCTCGTGAAGTGGACGGTGATCCGCCCGCGGCCCTTGGCCGATTGCTTGATTTCGACCTTCGTGCCCAGGGCCTTGGAGAGCTGCTCCTGCATTTCGCGGAGGTGCTGGCCCGGCTGCAGCGGCGAGCGGCGGCTGTTGCCTTCGGCGTCGACGATTGAAAGCGGCTCGGCGTCGTGCCGGCGGATGTGTTCGGAGACGGCCGCCTCGGTCGCGCGGACCGACATCGAGTCTTTCTGGACTCGCTTGGCGAACTCGATCTGCTCGTGATCGTCGCCCAGCGGCAAAAGAGCCTTGGCGTGGCCGGCGGTAATGTCGCCGCGCTCGACCATGTCCTTCACCTCTTGCGGCAGCTCCAGCAGGCGGATGAAGTTCGTGATCGTCGATCGGTCGACGTTCACGCGGCCGGCAAGCTCTTCATGGGTGCATCCGTACTCATCCATATAGCGCTTGAACGAAACCGCCTTCTCAATCGCATTGAGGTCCTTGCGCTGAACGTTCTCGACGATGGCCAGCTCGGCCATCTGGCGGTCTTCCACGTCGCGGACCTGGATCGGCACGCGCTCCCAGCCGGCCATCTGGGCGGCGCGGAGGCGGCGCTCGCCGGCGATCACCTGATAGCCCTGGTCGGCGCGGCGGACAAGGATCGGTTGCAGGAAGCCGTGGGTGCGGATGCTATCGCACAGGTCGGCGATCTCGGCTTCGTCGAAGTGGGTGCGCGGCTGGTAGGGGTTGGGCGTGACGAGGTTGATCGGGAGCCACTGCTGTCCGTCGGGGGAGTGGGTGAGGTCGGGGCTGTCGCTTCGCGATGATGCAAGCATGGGTGAACCCGCGCCGGCACTGCTAGCTGTGTGCGAGTGGTTTCCTGCTTCTGGAAATCCCGCTTCCTCGAAGTTCCGGCCCAACAGTGCTTCCAGCCCGCGACCGAGACGACGTTCCTTAGACACGCTCCAATACCTCCTGGCAGAGTTCCACGTACGCGCGGGCGCCCCGAGATCGCGGGGCATAGTCGATTACCGACCGTCCGTGGCTAGGGGCCTCGGACACGGCCGCGTCGCGTGGAATCACCGTTGAAAAGACAATGTCGCCGAAAAAGTCCCGTACTTCGCGATCGACCTCGGCGGTGAGCTCCAGCCGCGCGTCGTACATGGTGAGCAAAATGCCCCCGAACTCTAATCGGCTATTGGAGCGAGAAATCACTTGTCTGATTACTTCGATCATCTGGGTGAGGCCCTCCATGGCGAAATACTCGCACTGGATGGGCATCAGCACCTCGCTAGCACTGGCCAGAGCCGTGCGGGTTAGGGCGCCGACCGACGGCGGGCAGTCGATAAGCACCGCGTCGAACGAGCCGAGGCTGCCGGCCAGGTGGGTGGCTAGCATCAGCGAGCGGGAGTCCGAGGAGTGGGCCAGGGCGTCGACGTCCTCGAAGCTGCGGGCGCCGGGGAGGAGCGAAAGGTTCGGCAGGTAAGTCTCGCGGAAGGATTCTCGCAGCGCGCGGGCGTCGAGCAGGGCGTGGCGATCGTCGGGTTGCAGCCCCAGGCCGGTGGTGGCGTTGCACTGCGGGTCGAGATCGACCAGCAACGTTTTTTGGCCCGCCATGGCGACGCCGCAGGCGAGGTTCAGCGCGGTGGTCGTCTTGCCGACGCCGCCTTTCTGATTCGCAATGCAAATGACCCGCGTCACGGCGCAGTATCTCCTAGAGCGAGCCGGGCCGTCTCGGCCCCGGCGGGCAGGATTTTAGAATCACCTGTCCTTAGGGCAATCGCAGTTCGTGATGAAAAAGGCCGCGGCTCGGCTATGCTGATAGCATTATGGAAGCGTCGACGAAATCCAGGGCATGCCCATGGAGTCTCATCAATCTTTGGCCGCAGGAAGTGCTGCTGAGCCTCGCCTGCTGAGTAACGAGGCCGACGCGGCGCACTTCGACTCCGTAGTCGCGATGATGGTGCTTGCGCTGGCCGGCGCAGTAGTCGCCGGGGCGGCTTTTCCCACAGTTTTCGGCCTTGGCCTACTCGTGTTAGGGCACGACTCAGCCTGGCTTTCGGACGGGGGCTACTTCTTCGCCTTTGCGTTGCTCGGCGGCATGGTTGGCGGGATGATCGCTTTCATCGTGTCGATCCCGGTGCTGGCCTTTGCGATCGTTCTCGCCTGGCTATTGCGGGTTTCCGCCCGCGACGTTTGGTTCGCGTCGCTCATCGGGGGATGGACGGGATTCTTCGCGGTGAGCCTGTTCATTGACCCACTTCCACCCCAGCCCATCGATCAGGCGGTCATCGTGATGGCGGTGGTCTGTGGCCAGTCCGGAGCCGGCGGCATGGTTTTGCTCGCCCGGCGCAAGAGCGGTCTTTTCTTGGCGGACGGAGGCCCGATGCGGTTTAGTCTGCGCCGGCTGTTTGGCCTTACCACGGCAGTGGCGATATTGGCGGCGGTCAGCCAGATACTCGAGCAAAGCCACCAGCTCTTTGCGATGCTCGACGATGCGGCGATAACTCAGGTTGGCGTCATCGTCGGCGCCATCGCGATAAGGCGGCTGCTCGATCGTCCCAGGCCAGGCGACGGAGTTTCACGTGCCACGGGCGGGGATGTCGCCTGTCAGGCTCCTGCGACCAGCGTCAAAACGAGTTAAGTCCAATGTCGTACGGACGGCCACTAACTCATCCGGAACCGATCGATCCTCCGCGGCCGTTAGGCCCGATGGAGACGCTGACGTTCGGCTGGATCGGCATCGCCCTGGCGGGAGGAGCGTATCCGGTCGCTCAGATCTTGTTGGATGTGGGCATGCCGCCGCTCCCCAACAGGATCGTCGACGCCGTGATGTTGAGCGTTGTCGGGTTCTTCGTCGGCTTCGTCTACTCGGGCTTGGCCGCGACCGTCATGGTTGCGGCG
>DASVCM010000258.1:0-4274 GCA_036381635.1 Lacipirellula sp. | reverse complement strand
GTCACGATGATCGTCAGTTGGATCGGGTACGTCATCAGCGACATGATCCGCGACACGCCGTCGATCGACTACCTGCGCGGCTGGTCTCGGTGGATCGCGATGGGCGCGAGCTTCGCCACGCTGGCTTGGCTGGGTTCGAAGAACATCGGCTATTTGACGGCCTTTCTCGCTGGACTGGCGATTGGCACCTGCTTGACTCCGTTTGCCATGGGCGCCGCCCCGGGGATTAGAGTCTTTTGGAAGTTCTACGCCGGGTTGCCGGTGTGCATCCTCGCGATCCTCTTCGTGAGCCGCTTTCGCCCTTGGGTTTCGGTCGCGGCACTGCTTGGCCTCGCCGTGCTCAGCGTCGCGCTCGACTCCCGCTCATTCGCCATGCTCTGCATCCTGGCCGCCGGAATCAGTTGGCTTGCCATACGCCGAACGTCCAATCATTGGGCGCGCCGAACCGCCGTTAGTAAAACGTCGATGGCGATTGCCGCGCTGTTGATTGTGGCCACGGCACTCAGCGCTGTTTTTCTAATCCGGCTTCTCGGCGAAAGATACGGCTACGCCGAACGATTCCAACGCTCAAACGCCACCCGAATGGTGTCCGCAATCGTCACCTGGTCGGCGATCCAGCAATCGCCCTTCGTTGGGTATGGATCTTGGCCCAGAGACGCCGAACTGGCGCGAAAGCGCGACGAGTTGGTTTCAGAAGCCAAGGGGACTAAGGCGTTTCGGACCACCGCGCAGGACGACCTGATCATCTCTCACTCGCAGATCCTTCAAGGTTGGCTGGAAGGCGGCCTCTTGGGGTTGACGTTTTTTGGATGCTTGACGTGGTTGCTATTTCGCCAATTAACGTGGCTGAGCTTGATAAGTCCATTTACGTCGCTGACGCCGCTCATTGCATTCATGCAATTGATCTGCGCATGGAATCTATTCCTCAGTCCCTTCAGCGGCGCCCAGCGGGTCTATATTCCTGCTACGTGCGTCCTTATCTGCTATGTGGCGCAGATGAGTAGCGAGCTGAAACGAGTCGTCCATCAATCCTCTTTCGCCTTCGCAAACCCTCGACTCGCTGGCGCAACATAGTCCCGGCGCCGCTCCGCACTTCGAGACCGCGCGAAACTTACGTCAGAACCTGTTAGGCGATACGCCGTGAAAGCACTCGCCGAGAACGACGCAGTGCCTTCGGGCGTAACTAGTCAAGCGCCGCCTTCCTTGCGCCGCCGTTTGTACTCGAACGCAGCATGGTCCATCGGCGGGCGGTTCGTATCCATGGGCGCCGTCTTCGCCACGAATGTACTGCTCGCCCGAACGTTATCCACCGCCGAATTCGCCGCGTACGTCGTCGCCGCGGCCGCGGCAATGTTCTTGGCGATGCCAGCCGCCTTTGGCGCCCCGCGCGTAATCCTAAGGTTGGTTCGCGAGGGGCTCGCGACGAATCGGCCGCGCCTCGCAGCCGAAAGCGCTTGGGCCTGCCTGCGGCTGGTGCTGGCGACTTCCGCAGTCTTGGCGTTCGCATTCGTTGTCGGCGCCCAATGGCTCGATGATGCGCACAAATGGCAGGCGGTGCGCGAGTACAGCGCCCTGGTTGCAGCTTGGTTTGTAATCTCGGCGATTTGTCTTTCGATTTCCCATGCACTCCAAGGGTTTGATGACTTTCGCGCAGCGGCGCTGACCGGCGCCAAGAACGGTGGAATCCTGCCGAACGCGTTTACGCTTGGGACGGTTGTCATTGCCGCGCAAGCCGGATATTTAACGCTACGTTTGGCTCTGGCCTTACAGGTCATTGCTCAACTATTCACGTTGGCATACGCGTGCACCGTCCTCTGGCGCACCATGCGGCGAGCCGCGCAAGCGGCGGCGACGGAAGCGAGCGGATCGGAACTGGAAGCCCCTAATACGCTCTGGATGTTTAAGGAGAGCTGGCCCATCCTGATCGTTCAACTCACCTCGCTGGGAATTGCTCACGTCGATGTTCTCCTCGTCAGTTGGCTAAGTTCCGACAGCGAGATTGCCGCCTACTCCGCCGTCGCTCGGCTGTGCGAACTACTTGGCTCCGCACAAATATTAGCGGTCGCCGTCGCCGCTCCGTTCATTTCAGAGCTGTACATTTCCAACCAGCTGACAAAACTCGAGAAGATGTTGCGCGGCATTGCGTCATTGACCGCGATCCCCACCCTTGTTGCCGCCGCCGCGCTGCTGATCGCCCCCCGGGCGGCGTTGACCTACACCTATGGGCCGGAGTTCGCCATTGGCGCGACGGCCCTCCGAGCCGGCGTCGTGGGCTGCTGCATTGCCGTCCTGTCTGGCGTCAATTCCCTCGTCATGATCATGACGGGACAGCAGCGACAATTGCTGTGGGCGTCCGTAACTGCAAGCATCCTTTACTTGTTAATCGCGCCTGTCATGATTGCCGTCTGGAGCATCACCGGCGCCGCCGTAACCACGTCGATCATCTTTGGCGCGTATAACATCACTATCACGCTGATGATCAAATCGCGAATCGGCATCTGGACAACCGCCTCTCTAGCGCCGTCGGCTTATGCATTCGCGTACCGTCGTGCCGTCGGAGGTTACGTCAGTTCGGGAGATGGCGGTACGGCATGAGCGAATCCCGGTTGAGCGTTCTGCACCTGTCCACGCATGATCTCGCGGGCGGAGCGTCGCGCGCTGCTTACCGCATCCACCAGTGCTTGCAGACGGCGAATATCGCTTCACACATGCTGGTCCGAAGTCGGCAATCGCAGGACCCCCGCATATTGACTGCCCCCCGAGGCGTCGCCGGCGCGTATTGGCGACTGCTTCCCGCGATCGATCGCCTTTGTCGGCGACTGCATGGAGTTCGAGACGGAAACCCGCGCTCGTACAACGCCCTCCCTGCGACGACCATTCGGCGACTCACGCGAAGTCTTGCTTTCGATTGCGTGTTCGTACACTTTACGTCTCAGGGATTCGTGACTCCTGCGGAAATCGCCTCGCTGCAAAAGCCCATCGTGATGATCTTGCACGATATGTGGCCGTTTTGCGGAAGCGAGCAATACACCGAGGACGCGCGCCGATTTGTCGAAGGCTATAGCGCGGCGAACCGTCCGAACAACGCCGTGCGGCTTGACCTCGACCGCTGGGTATGGAACCGCAAACAGAAAGCCTATCGCCGCTGCAAGATCGCCGTCGTCGGCAACAGTCGCTGGACGACCGAACTGTCGTCCAACAGCGCCCTCTTTCGCGACCGTTCGCACCGGACGATTCACTATCCCCTGAATCTTGACGTCTATCGACCGCTTGACCAGCGCCATTCGCGGCAGCTCTTCGGCCTTCCGGCTGACAAACGGCTCATCTTATTCGGCGCCGTCGCAGCCACAACCGATCCGCGAAAAGGCTTCGACTTATTCCTGCCGGCCATCAAACGTTTGGCAATGAATCGCCAAGACTTGATGTTAGTCGTTTTTGGCGCCGACAAACCGGCTTCCGAAAGCGCGCTCGGCATCCCTGCGCATTATGTGGGCGCCCTCAGGGACGATTACAGCCTGGCTGCCTTGTATAACGCCGCGGACGTGTTGGTGGTGCCGTCACGAATGGAGGCCTTCGGCCAGACGGCCCTCGAGTCGTTGGCCTGTGGAACGCCGTGCGTCGCCTTCCGCACAGGCGGCCTTGTCGACACAATTGATCATCAGATCAACGGCTATCTGGCCGACCCACTCTCGGAGACTGATTTGGCGGCCGGAATCGCTTGGACCCTCGACCGCCACGGCGCGAACCGCGACCTGTTGCAGGTCGCCAGAGAAAAGGCGGTCGCCATGTCATCGCCGGTGTCTGTCGCCCAGCGCTACCGCGAACTCCTGGTCGACTTGATCGGCGGCCGCGGAACACGAGGTTAGTTGGCGGCAGAGCTGCGGGGCGTCATCCAAAACCATGACATCTGCTCTGGTCGGAACTCCCGGATCGAGTTGCGAATGAATTTTGCCGGCAACACTCGCGTCGCCCAACTGCGATAAGGAAAATCTGCCAGCGCTCGATCGGACGACCAGATCTGGTCAATGAGATGCGTGGCCTGGAATCGTTCGCGAACTTGCTCGCTAATACCGCGGGTGATGAATTCGTGAAGTTCCACCAAAATGGCCGCGGCTGCCAGACGCGGCGCCTTCGCCGGATCAAGCAGCGTCTGTTCAGCTCCCTCGGCGTCGCAAATCACCAAATGCGGGCCCGGCGACTCCAGCGCCGCATTGAGGGCCGCCAAGTCGCACTCCCCCAGGACCTTCACCCGATCCGACACGCCGTTCACGCTG
>DASVCM010000257.1:0-4206 GCA_036381635.1 Lacipirellula sp. | reverse complement strand
GTGGCGGTCGCGTCCGGCCGCATCCTGATGAGCCCTGCGACGTTCCGGCTGGTCGCTTCGGGGCGCGCGGAAAAGGGCGATGTCCTCGGGGTGGCGCGCATCGCCGCGATCCAGGCCGCCAAGCGGGCCGCCGACCTGATTCCGCTCGCTCATCCTATCGCTCTCACGCGCGTCGCCGTCGACTTTCAGCTCGAGCGCCGGACGTCATCCATTCGAGTGCAGGCGCGCGTCGAGTGCCGCGGGCAGACGGGAGTCGAGATGGAAGCGCTCACGGCAGTCTCCGTTGGCCTGCTCACCATTTACGACATGGTGAAGGCGGTGGACCGCGGGATGCGGCTCACGGAAGTGCAGCTGGAGGAAAAGCGGGGCGGCAAGTCGGGCGAGTTTCGCCGTTCCAAGGCATAAGTACATAATCAGAATCGATTTGTGTCTCCCCTGGGCGGGAGTGTATTTTTCGACTTCTTTGCCATAGCTAAGGGACAACAGGCAATGAATGGTCGGCGAAGACTCCTCCGATCGGCGGGCGCTTTCGCAGCGGTAATCGTCACCGGGCTGCTGAAGCCGGCGCTCGCGCTTGCTTCCAACTGGAACAAGGATGCGTTCGGTCAGAAGACGGCGCAGGACGCACTGAAGAGCATCGGGGCCGCGAATCCCTCCCCCAGTACCGACCTGGTGATCGAGGCGCCCCAGATTGCCGAGAACGGCGCGGTCGTGCCCGTCGAGATCACGAGCAATATCCCGGGCACTACCGCCATCGCCGTAGTGATCGAGAAGAACCCCTTCCCGCTCGCGGCGAAGTTCGATTTCCTCGAGGGGGCGCTCCCCTACGTCAAGGTAAACGTGAAGATGGGCGAAACGTCCGACATTCGGGCGATCGCCTGGGCGGGCGGCAAGCAGTTCACCGCGACGCGCGAAGTGAAGGTCACCATTGGGGGATGCGGAGGCTGATATGGCGGGACCGATGAAAATGCGTGCCAGCCTTTCCGGAGGCAACACCGATGTGCGCGTGCTCATGATTCATCCCATGACCACGGCGCAAAGCAACCAGCCGTTGCATTTCATTCAGAACGTCACGGTCAAGGTGAACGGCCGCACGGTGATCGACGGCCAGATCAGCCAGGCGGTTTCGCGCAACCCCGTGTTCTCCTTCCGCCTGAAAGGCGGCGCCAAGGGCGACCGCATCGAGGTGAGCTGGCTCGACAACAAAGGCGAGTCCAACCGGATCGAGTCGACCGTCGCATGAGACTGGCCCTCGCCGGCGTCCTCGCGCTTTCGGCATCCTGCGTCCTGGCGCAGGACGCGCGAAAGGAGATCGAGAAGTACCAGCAGATGATCGCCGAAGGAAGCCCCGTGGAGCTCTTCGAGCTGCAGGGCGAAGCGCTATGGAAGAAGCCCCAGGGCCCGAAGAACGTATCCCTCGAGCGCTGCGATCTGGGGCTCGGTCCCGGCGTATTGAAGGGCGCATATGCCCGGCTTCCCCGCTACTTCGCGGACACGGGCCGCGTGATGGATCTCGAAGCCCGCCTTCTCCATTGCATGATCAGTCTCCAGGGCCGAAGTGTCGAGGAAGCGACGAAGCGGGTTTTCGGCAACGCCGACAGTCCATCGGAAATGGAGTATCTGTCGGCCTACATCGCCGCGCAGTCGCGGGGAGTGAAGATGAACCCGGGCACCGGGCATCCCAAGGAGAAGGAAAGCTTCGAGCTCGGACGAGCGCTCTTTTTTCATCGCGCCGGCCCCTGGGACTTCTCCTGCGCAAGCTGCCATGGCGAAGAGGGCAAGCGCATCCGCATGCAGGAACTGCCCGTGCTCAGTTCCCCGAAGGCCGCCGGTCCGGTCGTAGCTACCTGGCCGGCCTACCGAGTGTCGAACAGCACCTTCAAGACGATGCAGTGGCGCATCAACGACTGCTATCGGCAGATGCGAATGCCAGAGCCCTTGTTCGGCTCCGACGCCACCATTGCACTGAACCTGTTCCTTACTGCGACAGGCAAGGGCGCAACCTACCGCGGACCGGGAACAAAACGATGAGAACCGCCCTCTTCGCTTTCGCGGCGCTCGCCGCTCAGCTCGTGTCGGCAGAGCCGACAGCCAGGGAAGTGCAGCAAGTGCTGCAGCGGGATTTCCACGCGCGCGGACAGGCGACGATGGAACGCGTAGTCCAGGACGGCTTGCAGCGCATCTGCACCGAAACGGGCGACCGCCCGCCGGCCGAGATCGCCAAGACCCTGGAAGCCGACCAGATGAAGACCATCGCCTTCCCGTCAGGAAGCCTGATGGGAGACTGGCGCAGCGGCCAGAAGCTCGCCCAGAGCGGTCGCGGGCTGACGTGGAACGACAAACCCGGCGCAGCGGGCGGCAGCTGCTACAACTGCCACCAACTCTCCCCGGAAGAGCCATCCTTTGGTACGCTGGGTCCGAGCCTTCGCGGCTTCGGCAAGATCCGCGGCAACGGCCCCGAAGTCCAGCGTTACGTCTACGGCAAGATCTATAACGCCAAGGCGTACAACGCCTGCTCCCAGATGCCGAGGCTTGGCTACTCCGGCACCCTCACGGAGCAGCAGATCAAAGACCTAGTTGCCTATCTGCTCGATCCAGCTTCTCCGGTAAATAAGTAGTAGCGCTTAAGTAGTAGCGCTTCTCCCCAAGGACCTGCATCTGCCCTCGCCCGGGCCGGTCGGGCTTCGTTCGTCCTCTTCGTATAAACTCCGCTCCGGCCCTACCATAACTTTGTCCTACAAGAACAATGCTGCGTCTGAACCTGGGTTGCGGCGACAAAATCCTGCCCGGCTACGTAAACGTCGATGTCGCGCCATCGCGGGCCGGCAAGAAACCGGACGTACTGTGTGACCTTCGGCGGCTCGAACCGTTCGAAACCGATAGCGTCGACGAGATCCTCTCGGTTCATGTCATTGAGCATTTCTGGCGCTGGGAAGTAGCGGACATACTGAGGGAATGGCTCCGCGTACTAAAGCCCGGCGGTGTGATGATCCTCGAGTGCCCTAACCTCGCTACCGCCTGCGCTGAGCTCCTCAAGGACCCGGATCGGCTCGCGGGGCCAGGGCAAGAAGGGCAGCGGACGATGTGGGTTTTATATGGCGATCCCAGGTGGAAGGATCCTCTGATGTGCCACCGCTGGGGTTACACGCCTAGGAGCCTACAACGGCTGATGGAAGAAATCGGCCTGGTGAACGTGAGCCAGCAGCCGGCGCAGTTCAAGCTGCGAGAGCCGAGAGATATGAGACTCGTAGGTTACAAGACAAACGTGTAGTACGCCGCAATCTCCCCCATATCTGCTCATGCTTCGCGCGCTGCTTCGTTCGCTTGCCACGCTTAGGCGGCAAAGACACCGGGGGGAAGAAACGCGGCAGCCTGACTTTGATCTGGATGGCGCCGTCGTAATGGCTTACGTGACCCCCCAATCCCTACGAGTAACCCCGAACGTCAAAGCGACAAGTTCAACAGCGAGTGCACGATTGCGCCTGATAATCCCGGCGCGAGAAATGGCTCGTCACCTCCCTGTTTGGATTCTTTCTCACGACGATTTGCTACGTCGGGTAAGCCCTGAAGCGATCCAGAAAGCTCGGGCCGTCGTAATTAGCAAGCTTCCATCGCCAGTTGTATTGGGACAACCCGGGCTCGTATCCGAGCTGCTAAGTTGGGTTAAGAGACAAGCCAAATCGATCCCGCTTTTTGCGGACGTGGCGGATGACTTCAGCCAGTATCCGGACCCGGACCCCAGGGTTCGAAAAGCGCTGCTGCAGTACCAAATGGCGTTGACCAGGCATTGCCACCTCGTCGCGACCTGCCGGAGTCTTCGCGCCGCGCTCGAGCCGACCGCGCCACACGGAGTAACCGTAATAGAGGACCCGTACGAAAGCGACGAGCAACCGATTGTGTTCGAACCGGCAGATCCCATTCGCTTATGCTGGTTTGGCGTTGCAGGTCCTCCGACGTTGCAGCCCTTGAAGCGCGCGCTCTTCGATATATGCCGGGCGTTCCCCATGCGCCGGTTCCGCCTCGAGTGCGTAACGGGAGAGCACAGCAAGCCCCTTATCGCGGATCTTCATAGTGAGATGTCGGCACGTCACACGGCGTTTGAGGTCGTTCACACGCCATGGTCGTTAGCCGCAACAGCTTCTGCGATTGCAAGATGCGACCTGGTGCTCCTGCCCCAGGATACGACAAGCGGCTGGGGGAAGGTAA
>DASVCM010000256.1:0-3438 GCA_036381635.1 Lacipirellula sp. | reverse complement strand
TGGCGGCCGGCGCGGGCGATGGACTTTGTGAGCGGGATGCCCTTCGGGCAGACCTGCACGCAGTTTTGGGCGTTGCCGCAGACTTGGACTCCCCCCTCGCCCATCAGCGCGTCGAGACGCGCACCGGCGTTTAACTTGCCGGTGCCGTGGGCGTTGAAGACGACCACCTGGCTGATCCCCGCGGCGCCGACGAAGCCGGTGTCGTAGGCCGCATTCTGCCGCTCGCGGAGCTGCTCGTCGCTCTCGCCCGGCTCGCGGAGTACTTCGATCTTCGTGTACTGCGGGCAGGCCTCGGTGCAGCAGCCGCAGGTCATGCATTCGGAGAGCGGGTAGCGCTCGGCCTGCGTATCCTGCGACTCGCGCGGTCCCGGGCCGCGGTCGATGTAATCGTCCACCTCGATCCACGACTTGAGCCGCTCGAGCGTGCGGAACATGCGGCGGCGATCGACGCACAGATCGCGGTGGACGGGGTACTTGCTCATGGGGCGCAGCTCGATCCCCTCGGGTTCCTCGTCGAGCAGCCGATCGACCAGGGCCGAGCAGGCTTGCCGGGTGTGGCCGTTGATCAGCATTGTGCAGGCGCCGCAGACTTCTTCCAGGCAGTTGCAGTCCCAGGCCACCGGCGAGGTGGACTGGCCGTCGGCGGTGGTGGCCTGCGTGGCGATTCGCTGCAGCACGCTGATGACGTTCATCTCCGGTTCGTAAGTGACGCGGTGGCGCTCCCAGTAGCTGGGCTCGCCGGGGGCGTCCTGGCGGAGGATGCGGACCTCGAACGAGTTGGGCTTCGGGCGGGCAGAGTGTGCGGCGGCGGGTGCGATCATTGGGGGTTCCGGCGTGCGGGCGGCGTGCTTGTGGAGTGAATTGTAAGAAATGCCGCCGGGGTCGCCAAGAACGGCTAGATAGCCGAGCCATTCTGGCTCGGCGAGATTTCGATTACGAAGGGTTGCCGCAACTCGTATGAACCGGCAAAGCTCGCCCGGCCAGGATGGCCGGGCTATATACGTCGTTGGGAGCGAAGGCATTTCCTTTGATGCATCGCGGCAGGGCGGGTATGGTAGACGCACCGCGACATGTTGCGAGGCATACCAGGGACCCAAGTGGGGGGCGTTTAGTTGAGAATGGGTGATCAGTCTTATCTCGGTGCGCGTCGGTGGCCACTGGTCGTCATGCTAATCGTCGGCGCCTGCGCGGCGGATCGCGCTTGGGCGCAGTCGGGGCTTTCGGCGGGGACGATCGTCATCACCGAGTTCTTTGAGGAGCTGATGCGGATCAACCCGTCGACGGGCGCCAAGACCGTGATGCCCGACGGGGCGTTCGATCCGCGAGATATCCTGGCGATCGACGCGGCGCGGCGGATCGTTGCGATCGACGAGGCGGACCGCCTGGTGCGGTTTAATCCGGCGACGCTCACCGTGACGCCGCTCACCAGCACGCTGTTTCCGCTGGCAGTGGACCTGGCGATCGAGCCGTCGGGCAACGTACTGGTGGTCGACAACCAGGACCTGTTTCGCGTGAACATCGCCAGCGGCATGACGACCACGCTGGTGAATCACGAGAATGTGAACGGCGGTTTTTTCTCGCCGCGGGGCATCACCGTGGGGCCGACGGGGCGAGTGTTCCTCACCGAGTTTTTCGAGCAGGCATGGGAGTACATTCCGGCGTCGGGAATGGTGCTGGAGTTGCCGTTGCCGGAGGAGGTGACGCTGGCGAGCGTGATCGATGCGCGGTCGGACGGCGATTTGATCGTGCGCGACTTCGACGTGGGCGACTTGCTGCGGATCGATCCCGATACGGGGGACGTGACGACGTTCGCCACCGGGATCCCCGCGCTTACGCACGACTTCGCGCTGGAGGCGGACGACGACGTCGTGCTGACCTCGAGCGAGGGGGTGTTTCGCTATGCGGCGGCCAGTGGGGCGGAAACGCCGCTGACGATCGACGCGACGTTCTTCGAGCCGCTTGGGATTGCCGTGGCGCCGGCGGAGGCGACAACGTTTGCTGCGGCCGACTTCAACCGCGACGGCGACGTGGACGCTGCCGACTTGACCGCGTGGGGCGACGGGTTTGGCAAGGCGGCAGGGGCTAATTTCGCGGACGGCAACGCCGACGGGGATGCGGACGTCGATGGCGCCGACTTTCTGGTCTGGCAGCGGCAGTATGGGATGGGCGCGGGCGCGGCGGTCGCCGCAGCGGCGGTTCCGGAGCCGGCGGCGTGGGTGATGGCGCTGGGGGCGGCGGCGGTTGGTTGGCGGCGGCGCGGGGCGTGAGTCCGGCGGTGGGATCGCCGAGAGCTGGATCGCGGCTACAGGATTTATGATGGTGAGCGGACCCCTCGGCGGACCTCGAGGTGACAGGGTTCGGGGCCGAACTATTCTGCGAGATTCACGCGGATGAGCTCGCGGTCGTTGCGGGCGAAGATGCTTTGCATGGCGAACGCCGGATGGGCCCACACCGTTTTGCGGCGCTGGATGGGTTGCAGCGGTTCGATGAGCTTTGAGCGGCCTAGCTCGTTGTAGCCCTCGCGCGAAAAGTCGGCGAGGATCAGCTCGCCCTGCTCGTTGGCGAGGAAGACGCGGCGGCTGGTGATATCGCCGAGCGGGATGACGAACGCGTTCCACCAGCGGCCTTCGCCAGTCGGCTCGCGGGTTTCCCAGAGCATTTCTCCGGCGTCGGCGTCGAGGCAGCGGAGTTGGCCGTAGCTGCTGACGCCGTAGATGACGTCTTCGGTGACGACCGGCGTGGGCATGATGGTGTGGATGCTGGTGTTTCGGATCTCGTTGCCGCCTCCGCCATCCCAGACGGGCTTTGGCGATGCGCCGTCCTCGCCAAGGTCCAGCATCAGCGGCCCTTCGTAGAAGCTGGAGACGAACAGGCGATTGCCGAGTTTGCGCGGCATGGCGACGGTGAGGGCTTCTCGCACGGGGTGCTCGTGCTGCCAGAGGATTTTGCCGGTGGCCGGGTCGAGCGACGAGATGTGCGACTGGTGCCAGACGATGAGCTGCCGCTTGCCGCCGAATTCATAGATCACCGGCGGGGCGTAGCCGACGGCCGGATCGCTGAGGGCGCGCCAAATCTCTTCGCCAGTGTGCTTATTGAAGCTGACGACCAGCGCGCCGTCTTTACCTCCAGCCATGATTATGAGCTGGTCGCCGTCGACCAGCGGCGAGGCAGCCATGCCCCAGGTGGGGAGTTCCGTGTCGTAGTCTTTCGTTAGATCTTTTTGCCAGACGATTTCGCCGTCGGCGGCGTTCAAGCAGAGCAGGTGGCCGACGGCGCCGAGCGTATAGACGCGCGCTCCGTCGACGCTCGGCGTGGTGCGCGGGCCGAGGGGGTAGCTGATGGAATACGGCGCGTCGTACTGGCGCTTCCAGATTTCGGTTCCATCGTCGGAAGGGGAAGGCTATGCACAACGCCTGACCCAACCAGAATCCCCTATAA
>DASVCM010000255.1:0-3307 GCA_036381635.1 Lacipirellula sp. | reverse complement strand
CCGGCGGCCGAACAAATAACCCACCAGGGCGACCGCAGCCAGAGCCACGGTGTCGAACAACAATCCCTGCACGGTAAACAAGTTGAAAGCCATGGTTTAAAACGCAAGTGGCCAAGTGACGCCCGACCCGGGAGCGTATGTGAGCTGAACCAGCGCACCTTCGTGCTCAGTAATTACTCCGCGACCCAAACCCGCGCATGCACATGAAGCCCGCCGCCGCGGTGATGCCCAGCAGCAGAAACCACTCCTGGTGATTCAACGAGCAGACCCACCGCCAGGCGTCGTTTACGCCGGAGGTGAACCACTGACCGATCGTGTCAATCATCCGCATGGCTGTGCCTGCCGCTGGAGAACGATGTCGGGACCTTCGGCGTCATCCACCGAGGCTGCGCAAGTGTAGGTCGGACGAGCCTTTTCCGAGCCTGCGGCAGGACGCATCGCCGCGAGCGAAGCCCCTCGATTAGACGAGGCCGGAAGGGGAGCCGGCACAATCGGCACAACCGGCCCCCCCTCGGAAGCGTCAAAAAGAAAGGCCCGCCGATCGAACAATTCGACCGGCAGGCCTTTAGCGACGCCGACGGGGCTCGAACCCGCAACCACCGGATCGACAGTCCGGTACTCTAACCAATTGAGCTACGGCGCCACTCCCAGCGGAAGGCCAAAAGCCTCCCGGGAATTCAGAAATATAGCCGCCAAATGGCGCCCCGGCAAGCGGCCCCGGTGCCCCGGCGAACCCCGCCAGAACCCTGTCACCCCGAGGTCCGCCGAGAGGTCCGGATAGCCCTCACTCCGCGTCTGCTTTCCCATTCGAGGTCCGCTCTCGCCGTGGCTTCTCGCTCTCAATTCGCTCAACCAGCTTGCGATAGTCCTCGCGATCCTGCAGGATTCCAAACTCAAACACCTCCTTGAGCTCGGCCAGTTCAACGCCGCCGCGAAGCAGCCCGCCGAACATGCTCGACCGGCGGCGCAGAAAACCCTTCTCCCACGCCAATTCGAGCTGCTTCACCGCGTCGGCCGCAAGCGGCTCGACCACCGCCATACGCTCGCCATCGGCAAACTTCTCATCCACGTTCGCCGCCGTCGCCGCATAGGCCAACGCCCGGGCCGCAACATAATGATCGCCGGCCTCGCGCGTCAGTTCCGGAAACTGCCTCGCCTGCTCGCCGGCAAGCTCATACTCACCGGCGGCCGTCAGGGCGTTCATCCCGCCGTCGCGTATCTGCTTCAGCCGCCCCCATCGCAGCGAGCGGCCCAGCGTCGTCACCGCCCGCGCCCCGGCCTGCATCCACGGCGCCTCGGCCAGCTCCTGCATCTTCGCATCCATCGCCGCAATGCGATCGAGTTCGACGATCGAATCAACTAGCCGGTTCTCCAACGCGTAGCAACTGCTCCGCTCGATGAACACGTTCCACAGCGAAAGATACGCCTCGCCAAACTGCGGCGACAGCGAGATCAGCTTCTCGAGCGACGCCTCCGCCGCGTCGAGCATTGCCAGCGACTCTTCGTTCCGCGAAACATTGCCCAACTGCTCCGCAATCGTGTATTGCAGTTGGCCGAGCGTATACAGCGCGTCCACGTTGTCGCCCGTCAGCTCGTTCGCCGCCTTCAACGAAGCCAGCGCTGCATTGAAGATTCTGTCGGCATCCTCGCTCCGCTGACGAAGCAAATAAGCCTGCCCCAGCGAGCTTTGGTAGCGCACCAACTCCAGCAGCCGGCTCACGTCCTGCGGAGACTGGGCCGCCAACTCGCCGCTAATCGCCACCGCCTGCTCTAAGCGCGCCAGCGCCTCGGGACTCGCGTCTCCATCCTCCAGCGGCCGGTGCAGCGTCCCCAACGAATGCAACACCTCTGCCATCTCACGGCGGTAATGCACGGCGCCGGGACTCTGCTGCTCGACCTCCGTGATCACCTCCAGCGCCTTGCTGTACGCCGCCTTCGCCTGCTCGTAAAAGTGCTGCCGCGCATGCAGATGCCCCGAGTTGCGAAGCACCTGGACAAAACTATGACCAACGTCGCCATTATCCGGCCAATCCTTATAGAGCTGCGTGAACACCGCTTCCGCCTGATCGTAGTGCCGCCGCCCCGCCTCGAATCGCCACAGGGCCTGGGCCTCTAGCGCCGCAAGCTGATTGAGGGCCCGGCCCAAGCGATACCGCACGTCGAGGCTTGCATTGGCGTCCAGCGGCTTCGCATCAATCGCTTCAAGCAGCTTGATTCCCTCGGCGAACACGCTGGCCGCCTCGTCCAGTCGCCCGAGCTGCCGCAGCCGCTCGCCGTCGAGCGAATGGACGTAGGCCATCCGAATGCGCGCGTCGCGGCTCGCCGGCTCGCGCGCGAGCATGCCGCCGATGACCTGCCGCGCCTCGGCAAGCATGGCCTCGGCGCCCGCCGCGTCGCGTGCGATGTTCATCAGCTCCGCCTTCGCCACAAGCCCCGAAGCCACGCCCTGCGCGTATTCGGCCTCCTCGGGAAAGTCCGCGGCCAGCTCCTTGAACCGCGCGATCGACTTGTCGTACGCGGCCAGCGCTTCGTCGACCGGCCCCAGTTGCCAATACGTCGCGGCCATCCGCTGAAGCGCGTCCGCCCGGTCGGAGCGAGCCTGCTCCGATTCGCCGAGCTGGGCGGCGAGCGTCGCATAGAAGTTCAGCGCCACTTCGAGCAGATCGCGCCGCAGCGGCTCCATCCCATAGCTGCGCAGCAGTTCCGACTGGCTGAGCGTCTCATACCGATCAAGCGATTGTCGAGCGAGGTCCACCAATTCTGCGTTTCGCGCCGCCTGCCGCTCCGCCTCCGCCTGCGCGGCTTCAGCCTTCCGCTGGGCAGCGAGCGCCGTGTTCTTCGCATCGCGTTCCCGGTCGTTCGCTACGCGAAGTTGCACATTGAACGCGCTCAACGCCACCAGGGCGACCAGCACCATCGCCGCGCCGCTGGTCACGAGCGTGCGGTGGTTCTTGATCCAGCGGAACGCCTTCGCACGCACCGAATCCGGTCGCGCCGTGATCGGCTCGTCCGCCAGCCACGCTTCAATGTCATCGCCCAGCGCCCGGGCCGACTGGTAGCGGGCCTGCGGATCGAGCGCCATCGCCTTCAAACAAATCGCCTCCAGTCCGCGCGGCGCCTGCGGGTTCTCCGACCGCGGCGGCGGAAACTCCCCGCGCTGCACCCGCTGAAGCACAATCCCCAGATCATCCTCCTCCTGCGGCGCCCGCCCCGTCAGCAGCACATACAACGTCGCGCCGAGGCTGTACACGTCGCTGGTCGGCCCAAGCCGATCGAGCCGCCCCGCCGCCTGCTCGGGACTCATGTA
>DASVCM010000254.1:0-3042 GCA_036381635.1 Lacipirellula sp. | reverse complement strand
CCGGTCCGCAGGTGGATCATCTCGCCGTCGCCGCCGTCGTCGATGATCTCAAACAGCGGCCGCGCATCCTCGACGGCCGATCCCGCAATCACCCGGTCGCCGCTCTCGGGGTCCTTCTGCAGCCGCACGTCGGCGAAGAATGCCGCCCAGCCGTAGTAGTTGTCCTGCGTCCATCGTTCGAACGGATGGTCGTGGCACTTGTTGCAGTTGAACCGCACGCCGAGGAACACCTGCGTGGTCGTCTCGGCGATCATGTCGGGCGTGCGCAACACCTTGAAGTAGGAGCCGCCGGGATGCTCGCGGTTCGAGCCGGTCGAGGTGAACAGCTCGCGGACGAACTTGTCATACGGCCAGTTCTCGGCAACCGCCTGGCGAATCCAGCCGCGATACGCCTCGGCGCCCTCGGCGCCGAGGAACTTGCCGTTGACCATGAGCAGGTCGGCCCAGCGATTGGTCCAGTGTTCGATGTACTCCTCGCTGCCGATCAGCTTGTCGATCACCGCGGTGCGCTTCGTGCGACTTTCGCGCTGATCGGCAAGGAAAGCTCGCACCTGGTCGGCCGTCGGCGGCAAGCCGGTGAGGTCGAGATAAACCCGCCGCAAGAATTCTTCGTCGGTGCACAGCCCGCTGGCGTTGATCTTCATCCGCCGCAGCTTCACGTCGACCAGCTCGTCGATGTGGTTGTAGACCGGCTGCGGCGTGAACTCGAATCCTGCGCGATCGCCCATCACGGTGAGCGTGGTCGCGGCATAGGAGCCTTCGTAGCGGGCGAGCATCGCCGCCTCGCCGCGGCGGACGGCGGTGATCACGCCAGCCTTGTCCGCCGTGGCCACTTCGGTATTGCCGCTCTCGACGAACGCGTCGGCCGTAACGTCTCGCTCGCTGCCGTTGGAGTACCGGGCAATCACTTTCATCGCCACCGTCTCGCCCGCCGAATCGACGATCGGGTTCTCCGGCGAGAGCGTAATCGACGCCACTCGCGGAGCCTCGGGATTGAACTTGGCTCCTTCAGCGATCCAGCGTCGCAGAATCTCGTAACGCCGGTCGCCCGGCTCGCATACCGCGTTGCCGCCGTGCGGCACATAGCCGGTCGCCTTGAGCAGCATCAGGCTCGACTCGGGGTTGGCCAGGTTCACGCGCCGGCCGGCGAGATCGTCGGTCAGCGCCTGATGATCGGCCAGCGGATCGTACCCGCGCAGCGAAAGCATGAAGCCGTTCTGTCCTGCACGGGCGCCATGACACGTGCCGGCGTTACAGCCGAGCTTGCCCAGCACCGGCATCACGTCGGTGAGGAACTCGACCGACGCCAGTTCGGAGGCGACCGCCAGTCGCGACTCGGTCGCCGACGGCTCAATCTCAAAAACATCGATCTTCGCCACCTCGGCGCCATCGGCGGCCTTCGTTACCCGCAGCACGCCATCGGCGCCGGCGGAATAAATCGTCTGACCATCGGGATGAAACGCCACCGCGTACACCGGCTTCAAATCGCCCGCCGCCGTCGCCACCAGCTCGGCGCCCTCGCGGTTGTATGCCTCGACGCGGGCCTTTTCCTCGGCCGAGCGGTTAAACACCTCTTTGCCTTGAATCACCTTCACGTCATCCGGCGGCAGCAGGGCGTCCGGCACGTTGAACACGCGCAAATGGCCCTTGCCATGGTCGCTGCTGCCGGCCGCCAGCCGCGTGCCGTCGGGGCTGAACGCCACCGCGAAGATTCGCCCCGGCATCGCCGGATAGACGCGCACCAGGTTGCTGTCGTCGCCGATCTTGCGATCGACCACGCGGTGCATCATGTACGTGCGAACCATCCCCTCGCCGCCGCCGATGGCCACCAGGTCGCGCTGCGGATGGCGGGCGAGGGCGAAGATCGGCCCGCCCGGTACTCCCGGCGAGACGGCGGTGATGTTATCGACGAACCGCCCCGTGGCCGTCTCGACCAGCTTGAGCGACTGGTCGCGCCCGCCCGACACGACGTACTTGCCGTCAGTCGAAAAGGCCGCGTCGAGCACCCAGTCCGAGTGGGCGCCTTGCTCCATCAACTGTTCGCCCGTCTCGGCGCTGACCACGTGCAGGCTCGTATCGGCGCCTCCCAGCGCGATCGCCTTGCCGTCCGGCGACCACGCCAGGCCGCCAAGCGTATCGGCCGTGATAGCGCGCGACAGGAGCAGCTTCCCGGTCGCGACTTCCCAGACTTGCAACTCGCCCTGCTCGCCAGGGAGTCCGCCGCCCACGGCCAGCCGCGCGCCATCCGGCGAGAAACGCAGCGATTCAATCCGCGACGCCAGGCCAATCAACCGCCGAACCACCTTGCGCTCGCCGGCCGCAGCCGCCGAGGCGTCGAGCAGCAGCGTTTCGTTCACGCCGCCAACGGCCACGAGCGCGCCGTCCGGCGAGACGTCGAGCGCGGCAATCGTCGCCGGCTTCGCATATTCCGGCGGATGCTCCGCGTCGTACCGCGGGCGGTCGGCCGCCGCATCGATCTCCGCTCCCGCGGCGATCCAACGTTTGATGATGTCAATCTCTTCCGGCTTGAGCGGCTCGCCCTCTTTGGGCATCAGCGCCTCACCGGATTCGTCGGGCGTGATCTGTGCGATCAGCTCGCTGGCCTCAATATCGCCGGGAGTGATGGCCGCCAGACCGCTTTCGCTCTCCGCGAGCATTCCCGTGCGGGAGGTGAGATCGACTCCCCCCTCCGCTCGCGCCGGCTGGTGGCATCCCTGGCAGTGGGCGCGAAGGATCGGCAGCACATCCTTCTGGTAGCTGACGGCCGCCGCGGTAGCCGCTGCTGGCTCGTCGGCATGTACCGGTCGCGCCGCCACGATGGCAATCGCGACCGCCGCCGGCGCGATGAATAGACGCATCCATGTGTCCGAGAAGCGCAGCATGACCGTAACACCTGCCTGGGATGAGCCGGAGAATGAGCGACCCCTCGATTATAACCGCAGCCGCCGCCCGCGCGGCGCCCACCCAGACGGCCGCGACATCGCAAAAGTTTTACGATCAATCGCTACCGCCGCTGTAACTGTAGCCCTCTCGCTCCGCGAG
>DASVCM010000253.1:0-2401 GCA_036381635.1 Lacipirellula sp. | reverse complement strand
CTCGCGGAGCGAGATGCCTACCCTGGGCGATTCGCGCCTGACTGCCCTATCTCTAGAATAGACGCAGCAAAACCTTTCCCCTCCGGCTGATTGCTGACGGCTGAACGCTGACAGCTCCCACAACATGCGAATTGCATACCTCGATTGTGCCAGCGGCATTAGCGGCGACATGATGCTGGGCGCCCTGCTGGACGCCGGCGTTGATCTGGCGGCGGTGCAGGCCGGCATCGACTCGCTGGGACTGCCAAGCTGCCGGCTGGTCGTGCAGGAGGTAAAGAAGGCGGGATTCCGGGCGACGCAGCTCACCGTCGAGCATGAGCCGGAGCATAAGCACCGGCATCTGCATCACATCGAGGCAATGATCGAGGGAAGTACACTCAGTGAGCGGCAGCGGGAGCTGGCCCGGCGCATCTTTGGCAAGCTCGCCGCGGCGGAGGCGAAGGTCCACGGCACGACGATCGAGAAGGTTCACTTTCACGAAGTCGGCGCGGTCGATTCGATTGCCGACATCGTCGGCTCGGCAATCGCGTGGGATCTGTTGGGCGTCGAGCGGATCGTTTGCTCGCCGGTGCCGACGGGCGGCGGGTTCGTCGAGATCGCTCACGGCCGCTGTTCGATACCTGCGCCGGCGACGGGCGAGCTGCTGCGCGGCGTGCCGCTGGCGAGCTTCGAGTGTGAAGGCGAACTGACGACGCCGACCGGCGCGGCGATTGTCGCGGCGCTGGTGGATGAGTTTGGGCCAGTGCCGGCGATGACGGTTGAGAAGATCGGCTACGGCGCGGGGCAGAAGGATTTCAAGCATCCGAATCTGCTGCGGCTGCTCGTCGGGGAGATCGCTAAGCCGGTAAGCGGCGGGATTAGCGGCGATACGATCACTCTGCTTGAAACGAACCTCGATGACGCGACGGGCGAGTCGATCAGTTACTGCATCGAGCGGCTGTGGAACGCCGGGGCGCTCGACGTGTCGACCACCGCAATCGCGATGAAGAAGAATCGCCCCGGCGTGTTGTTGGCCGTACAGTGCCGGCCGGCCGACGCCGAAAAGCTGGCCGAGATCGTCTTCCGCGAGACGACGGCGCTAGGGCTGAGGCGATCGAGGATCGAGCGGATGACGCTGCCGCGGCGGGCGGCGACGGTCAGCACGCCGTATGGCGAGGTGGCCGGCATCGTCGCCACGCTGCCGGGCGGCGGCGAGCGATTTTCGGCGGAGTATGACGCCTGCGCTGGCCTTGCGGCCGCGCGGGGCGTGCCGCTGGAGGAAGTTCAGCTTGCGGCCAGAAAAGCCTTCGCAGCCGGCGGCCGATAATATGCTCCATGGAGAACGAAGGCTGCAGCACCGCGCGCGTGCCGGTTAGCGAAGAGCAGGCGCGCCAAGTGCGCCGATTCGAGCAGCTCGTCTACGAAAACAGCGACCGCCTGCGGCGAATCGAGCTGCTGCTGGAGGAAATCGCAGCGGAGGATAAGCCCGTCAAAAACGGGCGTGATCGCCGCCCGGTTCACAGTGTTTTATAAGTCGTCGAAGAGTAAGGGTCGCTGTGAGAGATGTCTCAATCGCAGCACAAAGATCATGTCTGGCCGAACGGTGAACACCACCCGATGCGATGGTCGACGGCCTAGTCCAAAGTTCAGTTGGCGCACTTCGAATGGCCATAGGGCGCCTTCTGACGCCAAAGCGGTGGTCGTCCATTTCTCCGGTAACGAATCAATCACGGCGACGCATTTGTCGCGCCAGCGACCGGCTTGCTCGAAGGAGCGATTCTCTGCCCACCATTGGTAACTTTCGTCAACGTCCTGCTGAGCACGCTCAGTGGTGAAGACGGGCAGCGGCATTAGCGATTACCAAAGCCAAATTTGGCATCTAATTCCGCTTTGACATCTTCCCAAGGGCGATAGCGTCCAGCCTCCATGTCGTCGATGCCTTCTTGGATGGCAGCTACGTCTTGCTCGTAGTGGTCGAGAACGGCGAGCGCCTTGCGAAGGACTTCTACTTCGTCGCCGTAGCGGCCCGAAGCCACGAAGGCTCGAACTGACGCTTCGATATCGGCAGGGACTTGTAGGTTCATGCGTTTCTCCTCCGAGCGCTATGATACTTCATTCTCGGCAAGTTCAAACAATTCTTATCTTAACCTTCCACATCCGCCGCCGTGCCGACTTGCTCGTCGCCTTCGTTTTCCTCGACCGGCACGCGGACGACCGCGGTCAGGGCGTCGCCTTCGTCGAGTGACATGATCCGCACGCCTTGCGTGTTGCGGCCGATGATGCTGAGGTCGCTCGCCTTGATCCGCTGGATCTTCCCGCGGGCCGTCATTATGAGCAGCTCATCGCTGTCGTCGACGCGGACGATGCTGACGACCGGGCCGTTGCGCTCGGTGGTCTTGATGTCGCGGAGGCCCTTGCCGCC
>DASVCM010000252.1:0-2308 GCA_036381635.1 Lacipirellula sp. | reverse complement strand
CCCGCTTTTCTCTGGCGACGCTGCTCCTGCTGACGACCATAATCGCCGGCGGCCTGGCCGTCTGGCGAGCATTCATCTACGAGCCGCCGACGCACAAGATCGCCCTCTACGAGCGCGCCCCCGGAACGCGCGGAAGCTGGATCGATGTCGGGCCTAACCGCATCGGTCTGAAGCTCATCGCTCGTAATGATCGTGACGGCTCCGTGTTCCTAGATCAGCAGCGAAGCTCCAGCGTCAAGCTTTCACAAAGCGATTTACGCGATGTATCGGCACTCGGAAACCCGGCCCGGTGGCTCGAGATCGTTCAGATCGAGCTTGATCCTAAGAACCAACTCGACATCATCGAGACCCGCGTCTTTGACCATGAGAAACGCGAGCTACTGCCGGAAGCCAGCGGCGCCTACGGTTGGCGGCAGATCGGACCCAACTCCGTACAGATATATGGCCTTGGTAGACTTCTGCCCGCCAAACTGGATGTATGGTTCCGCGCCCATAGCTACGAAGCCGACGACCCGGTCGCCAAGCTAGCTCCAACATCGGGGGCTACTTGCAAACTCACTGATATTGAGTTCACGCTTTGCGACATTCGAGCCGGTTCCTGGTCTTATCGCTCCGGGCAAGGACTAATTCAGTCGCAAGGCAGTGAATGGAGCAGCGTCACGACCTTGCTCGGATGGCAGTACTATTCAGACGCCGGTCGGTTCCAGATGGCCGCGATTACCAAGTCGGGCGAAAAGGTTCACATGAACAGCGCGCCACGTTACATCGCCCTTCGATCGGGTAGCGGCGCGGAGGAGCCAATCCACTTTCATGTGCCGCTGGAGGACATCGATCACTTTGAAGTCCGTCCTTTCGGCGGACAGCATGTCTTCTTTTTCGAAGCTGTCGAGTTGCCGTTGGTCTTAGATAAGCCATTCGCGCCGCCGCCGATAGCAATTGTCGACATTTCCGGCAACGGAATGCAACGAGTGCTTAAGGAGTTCGCGCCGCTTGAACTCGATCTCGGCATACATCGCGGGGAGTGGGCGAAGGGGACGGCCGCCAGTGGCATGTGGGCCGAGGTGACGCACGCGCCGACGGTAAAGAATGAGGACAGCGTGTTCACTATCACATACGAGTGCGAAGGACTCGACGTGTTCGCCCCCAAATTTACGTTCTTGGAAGCGAAGACCGACAGGCCGCTAAGTCCCGCCGACCTTCGGCCGGGAAGCAGCGGACTGGCCCGCGGAGCCGTTGTCGAGGCTGGTTATTTGGAATTCATGTCGACGCTAAAGCGGGTCAACGCGGTCGAGGTGACAATTGGCAAGTAATGTTCGCCTGAATGGCGCCAAGACCGACGTTCGATTGACGATCAACATTTATCGCGCTATTATCGCCCGCACAACCATCATTGAGCTGCGGAGACGGCCGTGAGCCAAGCGTCGACCAAATACTGCTACGCCTGCGCGGCGGTCATCGATGCTCGCGCTGAAATTTGCCCCAAGTGCGGCGTCCGCCAGCATGCTCCGCCGCCGTCGCCAAGCGATCCAGCAATTCGCAAGGCCAGCGGCGATAAATTGATGGCCGGCATTTGCGGAATCCTGCTGGGCGCCTTCGGCGTCCACAAGTTTGTGCTTGGCTATACGACTGCGGGCATCATTATGCTGGCCATCACGGTGCTGACCTGCGGCATCGGCGCCATGGCCACCGGCCTCATTGGGCTTGTCGAAGGCATCATCTATCTGACCAAGTCGGATGAAGAGTTCTATGAAACCTATGTCCTCGAGCGCAAGGACTGGTTTTAGAACCCCTTCGCAATTGTTCCCGTACGGTCAGCAATTATCGAGGCCGGCCGCCCGTTCGCTCTTCATCCTCCACGCCACGCAGCCAGTTCCAAAGCTGGTAATCAACTTCCGTCTTAGGCACGATGTACTGATCATTGAGCACCGTCTCGTTCCCCTCCGCTTTGAACTCGCACCGCTCGGCAAGGTTCAGGTAGTGGGCGCGCGCCTCAAGCCGCGCCCCGGCCGGCATCAGCGGGATTCGCTTCAGCTCGTCGTCGGGAATGTCGCTGAGCCAGCGGTGGACCTCCTTCGCGCTATAGGCTGTCCGCGGCTCGTCCTTCTCGGGATGCTGGCCGGCGAGGCCCCAGTTCAGGCCCTTCGAGGCGTCCGGGTTGAGGTCCTGCTGATAGGGTTCCGGATGCTTATGCTCGGGGCGGTAGATATGGCTGGTCATGGCTTCGCTCCTCTAGCGGTTGCTGGCGGCCGAGATGGAGTCATTCTGTGCGAAGCGAAGAATCTGGCGCCGCGAAAGAATCACGCCCTTC
>DASVCM010000251.1:0-2046 GCA_036381635.1 Lacipirellula sp. | reverse complement strand
GATACGCCCCGGCTCACGGCCGATCGCACGCTCGATGCGACAGGGCTGGTCGTCATGCCCGGCGGGGTCGACATGCACTGCCACATTGCCGGGCCGAAGGTGAACACCGCCCGCAAGATGATGCCCGACGACAAGCGGCGCGGGCGGGCGATTCCCCGCACGGCAACCACGCGGTCGGGAACGGTCGGCAGCGTGCCCAGCACGTTCGCCACCGGCTACAAGTACGCCGGCCTCGGCTACACAACCGCGTTTGACGCCGCCGTCGCGCCGCTGGGCGCGCGGCACGCCCACCACGAACTCGAAGACACGCCTTGTCTCGATAAGGGCATCTTCGTCCTGATGGGCAACAACCAGTACGCCCTGGAGTGCATCGAGCGCGGCGACCGAGAGCAGCTCAAAATGTTCATCGCCTGGCTGCTCAACGCGGCCAAAGGCTACGCCCCCAAGTTGGTGAATCCCGGCGGCGTCGAAGCGTGGAAGCGCTCGCCGACGGCTCGCGGCCACGGCCTCGACGACGCCGTTCCCGGCTACGCCATCACGCCGCGCACGATCATCCGCGAGATCGTCGCCGCCGCGAACGACCTCGGCCTGCCGCATCCCGCGCACATCCACTGCAATCAGCTCGGCATGCCGGGCAACTGGCGCACCACGCTCGCCACGATGGAAGCGGTCGAGGGCCGCCGCGCCCACTTCACGCACATCCAGTTCCACAGCTACGGCGGCGGCGAGGGGGACGAGTTCACGATGTCCAGCCGCGTGCGCGAGCTGGCCGACTATGTGAACGCCCACAAGAGCATTACCGTCGACGTCGGCCAGGTGATGTTCGGCGACGCCATGGCGATGACCGGCGACGGCGCCGCGGGGTACTTCCTCCACCAGCTTTACGGCGACCGCTGGTACAACTCGGACGTCGAAGTCGAAGCCGGCTGCGGCGTGACGCCGATCAAGTACCGCCGCAAGTCGGTCGTCCACGCCCTGCAATGGGCCATCGGCCTGGAGTGGTACCTGCTGGTGGAGGATCCCTGGCAGGTGATGATGAGCACCGACCATCCCAACGGCGGATCGTTCCTGGCGTATCCGCAGATCATCCGCCTGCTGATGGACCGCGAGTACCGCCGCGAACAACTCGCCCGCTGCCCCGCCGCGGTGCGGGATCGCTGTATTCTGGCGGACCTCGACCGCGAGTACACGCTTGAAGAGATCGCGATCATCACCCGCGCCGCGCCTGCGCGGGCCTTGCAACTATCAAGCAAAGGCCGTCTCGGCGTCGGCGCCGACGCCGACATCGCCATTTACACGCCCGACGACAACCAGCAGACGATGTTCGAGCTGCCGCGCACAGTCATCAAAGCCGGCGAGGTCATCCTCGACCAGGGCGAGCTGCGAGCCACGCCAAACGGCGGCACGCTCTTCAACACTCCGGCCTACGACGCCGATCGACTACCCGCGGTGAAGGAGTGGTTCGAAGACCACTACTCGCTGCGGTTTGCGAACTACGGAGCGTAGTCCTCTCGCTCCGCGAGAGGATTTCTTCTCGCGGAGCGAGAAGACTACAATAGCTCAAGCGCCCCCTGATATTCCTCCAGCGTGTTGCAATTGACGAGCGAGTCGAGCTGCGGATCAACCATCCGCACGTCATCGAGGTCGAGCAACCGCACATTGAACAAGGTCGACGTAATCGCGCCATGCAGCGATTGGCCGCCGCTCCGATATGCTGCGGCAAAGCGGACGGCGGCGCTAGTCCGATACACCGCAAACAGGGGATACAGCCGCTCCGCGTCTTGCAACAACACGCCGTCGCGCTCGTTCTCATCGCGAGGTCCCAACTGCTCAAACAGCCACGCCACAGCCGCCGGTTTCAATAGCGGCGCGTCGCAGCCGGTCACAAACGCCGCTTCAACGGACGGGGTCAAAGCCTGCAACCCAGCCGCAATCGCCGGCAGCGGCCCCAGTCCCGGCGCCTCGTCGCGAATCACCTTGATCGCCGGCGGCAACTGCGGCAACGCCTGATCCGCCGCCGCGGCGACGACGATGTTTTTTTCCGGC
>DASVCM010000250.1:0-2366 GCA_036381635.1 Lacipirellula sp. | reverse complement strand
CGAAGTCGGGACGATTCAGGACGCCGCCGATGCACCGGCAGGCTACGCTCTGGCGAACGGCCGCCGGGCGGTCTACATCCTGGCCACCAAGCGGGCCGACGCCTCGACGCTCAGCGTCATTAACAAGATTAAAGACGCGCTGCCGAAAATGCGCGACGCGCTCGGCGCTGAAGGGGAAGGGATCGACGTGCGCTTCGAGTTCGATCAGTCCCCTTATGTGACACGCGCCGTCGCGGGCGTATTCGCCGAAGGACTGTTGGGCGCGGCGCTCGTGGGGCTGATGGTGCTTTTGTTTCTGCGCGACTGGCGAAGTGCGCTGGTGGTGGTGCTGAACATTCCGCTGGCGCTCATGACATCAATTCTGGCCCTGTGGGTGAGCGGACAGACGATCAACCTGATGACGCTCGGCGGACTGGCGCTGGCGATCGGCATTCTTGTCGACGAAGCGACGGTCGAGATCGAGAACATCCACACCCAGCTCAAGCGCGGCCTGCCGATCGCCCAGGCGGTGCTGGCCGGCGGATCGAAGACGGCCCTGCCGCGGCTGCTGGCGATGCTCTGTATTCTGGCGGTGTTCGTGTCGTCGTTCTTCATGCAAGGCGCCGCCCGCGCGCTGTTTGTGCCGCTCTCCCTGGCGGTCGGTTTCGCGATGATCGCCTCGTACATCCTGTCGAGCACGTTCGTCCCCGTAATGTGCGTGTGGCTGCTCCGCCATGACAAGCCGGACGCCCACGGCGCGAACACAAGCCGCAGTCCAGGGCGATTCGAACGCTTCCAGCAGCGGTACGAAAATGTCGTACGCCGTTGCATCAGCTTCCGCGGCATGCTGGTCGGGTTGTACCTGCTGGTAGCGCTCGGCTTGACGGCGCTGATCGGATCGCAGCTGGGGCGCGGGATTTTCCCCAGCGCCGACGCGGGCCAGTTCCGCCTGCGAATGCGGGCCCCCGACGGCACCCACATTGTACGGACCGAGCAGTTGGCCAAAGACGCGCTGAACCTGGTTGAAGAAGAGGTCGGCGCCGGCAACGTCGACCTCACGCTCGGCTACGTGGGCATGATCCACTCGAACTTCCCCGTGAACGCGGTGTACCAGTGGTCGCGCGGCCCCGAGGAGGCCATTCTGTATGTCGACCTCAACGACGAGTTGGAAATCGACGACGAACAGTTGAAGGAACGTCTCCGCAATCGGCTCTCCGAGGCGATGCCCGACGTGCGGTTCTCGTTCGAGCCCTCCGACATCGTCAACGAAGTGATGAGCTTCGGCTCGCCGACGCCCATCGATATAGCGATCAGCGGCCCGGCGTTTGCCGACAACCGGGCCCACGCCGAAAAGATTCGCGCTGAACTGGACAAGATCCCCTTCCTGCGCGACCTGCAAGTGGGGCAGTCGCTCGACTACCCGACGATCGAGGTGAACGTCGATCGCGAGAAGGCGGGCCTCGCGGGCCTGATGCCGGTCGACGTATCGCGGGCGCTGGTGACGGCGACCTCGTCGAGCCGCTTCGTCGTGCCAAACTACTGGGCCGACCCAAAGAGCGGCATCGCCTACCAGGTACAAGTCGAAATTCCGCGCTCCATCCTGCGAACCGCCGACGTGACGATGACCGACTCGGCCAACGACCTCGCCCAGATTCCGCTGAAGCGCACCGAGAACGGACAGGTGCTCGTCGGCGACGTGGCCGAGCTGAGCAGCGGCACGATGGCGGGCCAGTACGACCGGTACAACATGCGGCGCCAGATTACGCTCACGGCGAACGTCGCGAATGCCGACCTCGGCGCCGTGTCGCGCGAGGTGACCAAAGCGATCGCCCGCGCCGGCGAGCCGCCGGCCGGCGTGCAGGTCGCCGCCCGCGGACAGATTCCGCCGATGCAAGAGATGCAATCCGGCCTGACCATCGGGCTTAGCCTCGCGGTGGTTGCCGTGTTCCTCATGCTCACAGCCAACTTCCAGTCACTTCGCTTAGCGCTGGTCACCGTGTCGGCCGTGCCGGCAGTCATTGCGGGCGTCGCCCTCATGTTGTGGTTGACCGGCACGACGCTGAACGTTCAGTCGTTCATCGGCGCGATCATGGCAATCGGCGTCGCGATGGCCAACGCGATCCTGCTGGTGACGTTCGCCGAACAGCAGCGACGCGACGGATCGAGTGCGGCGGAAGCCGCGGCCGATGGCGCTTCGAGCCGGCTGCGGGCGATCCTCATGACCAGTTGCGCGATGATCGCCGGCATGCTGCCGATGGCGCTGGGCCTGGGCGAAGCGGGCGAGCAGAACGCACCGCTGGGACTTGCGGTGATCGGCGGATTGCTCGCGGCCACGGCGGCGACGCTGCTGGTGCTCCCAAGCGTCTTCGCGCTGGTGCAAAACCGTG
>DASVCM010000249.1:0-8880 GCA_036381635.1 Lacipirellula sp. | reverse complement strand
CCAACTGGGCGGCGCACCGTTTTAGGGCACCACCGAAACCGCCGAAGCGTTGCTTTTCAACCAGTAATATCGTCCCATGCAAGCTTGAACCGCGCCAGGTACTTGCGTAGCCGGTCTGCGTCGTTGGGATGTGACTTTGACTGACGAGACACCGCAAAGAGCTTGCGGCCGGCGTCAGAGAGCGACTTCGAATGACGGCACACCCGGACGACGGCTTCGAGTTGGACGCGATCAAACTCGTCGAGTTGGCTCGAATCGACCAGACTATTCAGGTCGCTGGGGCTGGACCCGTCAACGCACGGCTGCCACTGCGTCCTCAGGCGGGCGACTTCCTCGTCGACCAGCTCGGTGGTAATTCGCCCCCCGGCGGCTAAGGTGGCCATTCGCGTCACCGCCGCGTTGAGATCCCGAAAGTTCGCCCGCCAAGGGGCGTCGTCCGACTCGGCGAACCGCAGAAATGCTTGCGTCGCCTCCTTGTTCATCCGCACCACCTGGCCGGTTCGCGTCGAGAATTGCTTTAGTTCGTACTGGAGATTGGGTGCAATGTCCTCGCGCCGCTCCGCCAGGCCCGGGAGGCAAAACGTCCAGAGATTGATCCTCGCTAGTAGGTCTTCGCGAAATCGCCCTCCGTCGACATCGCGGTGCAGGTCACGGTTCGTGCCGGCGATCAGTTGGAAGTCGCTGCCTGCTTCACGATCGGCGCCGACGGGAAGGAACCGCTTCTCTTCGATGGCGCGGAGGAGCATCGCCTGCTCATCGACGCCCAGCTCGCCGATCTCGTCGAGGAAAAGCATACCGCCGTCCGCCGCGCGGAGGAGCCCGTCGCGCTTAGCGGCGGCGCCCGTGTAGGCGCCTTTCTCGTGCCCAAAGAGCGCGGACATCGCCTGATCGCCGCGCAGCGTTGCGCAGTTCACCTCGACGAATCGTCCGCTTAATTGCCGCCGGTGTTTTTTGAGTTCAAACACCCGGCGAGCTAGCTGGCTTTTTCCCGCCCCGGTCGGGCCGGTGATCAATAGCGGCGATTGACTGTGAATGGCCACGCGCTCAATACGCTCGATAAGAGCGTTGAATGCGGCATTGCGCGTTTCGATGCCGGACTTTAGAAACGACACGCTCTCTTGCTGTTCCAGCGCAAAGCGCGCCGCGATCTGGTCGTACCGGGACAGATCGAGATCAATGATTCGGTAGGTCCCGGCCCCGTGGCCCTTGCGCTTGGGCGGCGAGGCCTGCAGCAGTTGTCCGGGCATGTGCCGCGACTCGGCGAGCAAGAACAGACAGATTTGCTGAACGTGCGTTCCCGTGGTGATGTTGACCAGGTAGCGCTCAGCGTCGGTGCGAAACTGGTAACTGCTCGCAAACGCATGCAGCGCGCTATAGACCTCTTCAAAATCCCACGGGTCGCGGAAGTGAAGCTCGTGCAGTCGTACTTCGGTCTCCGGCGAGACGGAGCGGATATCCTCAGCGACCAAAGTCGCCAGCGCGCTTAAGTCTGCTTCGTACAAAAGCTCGAAGCGATCGAGGAGCAATTCTTCATGCTGGCAAATGGCCACGGTCGGTCGCCATGTTTGCCAGCGCTCGGCGGAGTTGCCAGCACCGTGGTCGAGGCGTTGGCCTAGGAGCCCGATGGCAACCTGTTTCATTCAATTGGCCTCCAACGAGTTTTGCGCGGGTATATACGATAGTATAAATCTCTATCTTTTCATATCACATTCTAAGCCAACTCCAGGATTTCTCGCGTATTGGTTCGTCGGCAATCCATGAATGCAAGGCATTTCTACAAAAGGGCTTGCGATCATCTGCCCCTAGTCTCGGCACCCTTCGGCACACTTGGTGCGTTATGACCATCGTCATCAGGCATGCACAAGTGGTTTTGCCCCGATTGCAAGGAGATCCAACATGGCGAACAAGTCACTTTTCCAGTCGATTCGCGGGACGCTGTTTCCGAACACCGACTCGGTCAACGAAGCGGGCGGCCAGGCCTACCGCCGGAGCGACAAGCAGGCCCTCGCCCAGTACGCGACGACCGGATGCTTAGGAACCACGTTCTACGCCGCCGCGGAGGAACAGCTCGACGCCGTGCTGAAATTGTGCGAGACCGTCGAGCCGGAGTTCATCGCTCGCGCCGCGATTTACGCCCGCGAGCGAGGCCACATGAAGGACATGTCGGCGCTGCTGTTGGCGGTGCTCTCGGTGCGCTCGCCCGGTTTGATGGCGGAAGCGTTCGACCGCGTGATTGATTCGCCGAAGATGCTCCGCAACTTCGTGCAGATCATGCGCTCGGGCGTGGTTGGCCGGAAGAGCCTTGGCTCGCTGCCGAAGCGGATGGTCCAGCAGTGGCTTGAAGGGCGCAGCGACGAGCAACTGTTCACGGGCTCGGTCGGCAATGATCCTTCGCTGGCGGACATCCTGCGAATGGTCCACCCGAAACCAAAGACTCAGGCGCGGGCCGCATTATACGGCTATTTGATTGGCCGCGAACACAATGCGGAGGCGTTGCCGCAGTTGGTCAAGGCCTACGAGAAGTTCAAGCGCAACACGAACCCGGGCAAGACGACGCTCCCGGACGTGCCGTTCCAGATGCTGACGGCGCTGCGGCTTACGCAAAAAGATTGGCGGCAGATCGCCCGGACGGCGTCCTGGCAGATGACGCGGATGAACCTCAACACTTTCTTGCGGCGCGGCGTATTCGAGGATAAGGAGGTGACAATGCTCATTGCCAATCGCCTGCGTAATCCGCGACTGGTCGAGAAGGCCCGCGTCTTCCCTTACCAGTTGATGATGGCGTACGCCAGCGCCGATGCCCGCGTTCCGGCAGCGGTCCGCGAGTCGCTGCAGGACGCGATGGAACTGGCGCTGAAGAACGTGCCGCGCATCTCGGGAAAGGTGTATGTCTGCCCGGACGTGTCCGGGTCGATGCACTCGCCGATCACCGGTCGCCGGCAGGGATCGACGACGGCGGTCCGCTGCATCGACGTGGCGGCGTTGGTCGCCGCGGCGGTCCTTCGCCAGAACCCGGACGCGGAAGTGTTGCCCTTCGAGTCGCAGACAGTGAACGTTCGCCTCAATCCGCGTGACAGCGTGTTGACGAACGCCCAGAAGCTGGCGTCGCTGCCGTGCGGCGGAACCAACTGCAGCGCCCCGCTGCGGACGCTTAACGAGCGGCGAGCCGCCGGCGACCTGGTGATCTTTGTGTCCGACAACGAATCCTGGGTCGACTCGCCCGTTCACGGTCGATTTGGCGGAGGCCGAACCGCGACGATGGCCGAGTGGTCTGCATTCAAGGCGCGAAGCCCGCAGGCGCGGATGGTGTGCATCGACCTCCAGCCGGCGGGTACGGTGCAAGCGAAGGAGCGTGAGGACATCGTCAACGTCGGAGGATTCAGCGATTCGGTGTTCGAGCTGTTGGCTCAAGTGGCTGGCGGCCGATTCACCGCTGACCACTGGGTCGGCGTGATCGAGGACGTTCGTTTATAGGTGTGCGTCGCGGGAGGGAGGGACGCTTTGAGATCCCTCCCTCCCGAGGGAAGAAGGATATCAGAATGCGGTTGGGGCCGAATGCTGTCGGGACTACATTTACCCAATGTTTGACGTCTCGGCGAACCCTTGTCGGTCCCTATGTCAACTCGAGCTGCAGATGGTAATGGAGACTCTCTCGCGAATGCCGGTGGGACTACATGGTAAAAGGGGGTTCAAATCCCCCCCGGTCCACTTGATACACTTCGGGCCGGAAGTCTCGCCCCTTGTCGTCGCGAGAGAATTTTGAATCACGAACGAAAAGCGTGACGAATGCGGATGGAACTACATGGTCTTAGGAACCCGAGGTCGTGGGTTCGAATCCCACCGGCTCCACTTGGAACATACAATCGGGGCCGTAGCTCAGCCTGGCAGAGCGCGTCAACCGTTTCATCAATTCTTGTCGTCACGCCCTATCTCATTTGACGAACCTGAGTCTTACCCAATACCTGACGAGGCAAGCGGCGAATGCAGAAGGAACTACATGTAATCTGACGGTCGTGGGTTCGAGTCCCACCGGCCTGGCTCGGCTTGTCCGACCTGGTCGTAGCTCAGTCGGTAGAGCAACAGAACGTTTCTTCGTCCCTTGTCGCCGCCCTTTTAATGAACGAGAGCAATTCCATGGAATCCACGATAACGGACGTCGCGACGGCCAAATCTCCCATGATTGCCAGCGGCGAAGCCACGGCCATCCTGCCGACGGGCGGCAAGCACAAGCCCATCACGGTGATCGGCACGGAGGCGATTCGCGCCACGTTCGACGAGTTGTGCCTGCAGCAGGCGATTAACTCGCGGACCGCGCCGGGGGTGACCGACCTGGTGCTCAACCCCGACGCCCACTGCGGCTACGGAGCGCCGGTGGGTTGCGTGATGGTCTCGCCCACGCACATATATCCTGGACCTGTGGGCGTCGACATCAAATGCTCGATGAGCCTGCTGCAGACCAACGTGCCGGCGGACGCGATTGTCGACCGGCCGACCCGGCGTGCGCTCATCAACGCCATCTGCCAGCGGACGCCGACCGGCGCGTGCCGCGGGCAACGTAACGCACCGAAATCGCGTCACGTGAGCGAAGCTCTCGGCAAGCGCGTGCTGGTGGAGGGGGCTTCGAAGGGCGTCTGCGAAGAGTTGGGCATCCCGGCCGAGTGGGCGAACCGGTGCGAGGATGCAGCGCACGTCGGGCACGACGACTCGACGGCGGCTCTCGCGCTGCGTCTAGAGCGCATCTTGCCGACGATGCACAAGTTCGATGCGAAAGTATCGCAGTTAGGCTCTTACGGCGGCGGCAATCATTTTGGCGAGTGCGAGATTGTCCATGTCGAGCAGAATGCTCGCGCGCAAGAAGCGGCGCGCGTGTTCGGCCTGGTGGACGGAGGCGTCGCCTTCCTGTCTCACTGCGGTTCGCGCGGTATTGGACACCAGCTTGCCTGCGGCCAGTTCAAGTCGCTGCAGGGAAAGTTCGCTCAGTGGGACATTCCGCTGCCGGGAAATGACCGAGAGCTGGTCTACGCGCCGCTGGGAACGGCCGAAGCCGACGAGTACCTCGACGACATGGCGCTGGGGGCGAATTTTGCCACGGTCAATCATCTCCTGATCAACGCATTGGTGCTCGAAGCCTTCCAGGAGGTTCTTCCGGGCGTCACCGGCCAACTGGTGTACTTCATCAGCCATAACATCGCGCGGAAAGAGGTCGTCAACAACAGCCTGGCCTGGGTCCACCGCAAGGGCGCGACGCGCGCATACCCCGGCGGCCACCATGCGCTGCGCGGGACGCCGTTCGCAGAAACTGGGCACCCGATTCTGCTTCCTGGAAATCCGCAGGCAGGCTCGGCGGTGATGGTGGCTGATCCGGCTGCGGAAGTAAGTTGCTACAGCGTCAACCATGGCGCCGGCCGCCAACTGGGTCGCAAGGCGGCCAAACGGGTCCTCAACCAGGCGGAAATCGATCGGTCGTTTGCCGACGCCGACATCCTCACGAACTGCCGCACGTATCCTGCCGACGAAGCGCCCGCCGCGTACAAGGATTTCGATGAGGTGCTGCGGTCCGTAAAGACTGCTGGGTTAGCGAGCGAGGTCGCGCGGCTGAAGGCGACGTTTGTGATTAAGGATGGGGATCAGGCCGACGATTGAAGGCCGATGCAGCCGAGTTTGAACCAACGGCGGGAGATTGCTGTGGCAGAATGTCCCATTACCATCGACGGCTCGCAAGGCGAAGGCGGCGGGCAGATCCTGCGCTCGTCGCTCACGCTGTCGCTGGTGACCGGACGGCCCGTGACGCTCGTGAATGTCCGCGCGGGGCGGGACAAGCCGGGACTCTTGCGCCAGCATCTGGCAGCCGTGCGCGCCGCGGCCGAGGTTGGCGCGGCAGAGGTAACCGGAGACGCCATCGGCTCGCAGTCGCTTGAGTTTCGCCCCACTGGACTGCGGGCGGGACGCTACACGTTCTCGGTGGGCACGGCGGGCAGCGCGACATTGGTGCTACAGACCGTACTGCCGGCGCTACTCCTGGCGGAGGCGCCGTCGGAGTTGGCGCTCGAAGGGGGCACGCACAACCCGTGGGCGCCGCCGTTCGATTTTCTGGCTAACGCGTACTTCCCCCTGGTAAACCGCATGGGCCCGCAGGTGACGGCGGGCCTTGAACAGCACGGCTTCTACCCTGCCGGCGGCGGACGATTCTCGGTGGCAGTGCAACCCGGGGATTCGCTTACGGGGTTTGATCTGCTCGAGCGCGGCGAAATCCTGCATCGATCGGCGACGGCGCTGGTCGCCAACCTTCCGCAAAGCATCGGGCAGCGTGAAGTTGACGCCGCGGCTGCAAAACTTAGCTGGCCGCCTTCGTCGTTTCACGTCGACCCGTCGATTGCATCGGCCGGTCCCGGCAACGTGCTGATCATTGACATCCAATCGGAGCACGTTCGCGAGGTCTTCACCGGCTTTGGGCGGTTTGGCGCCACGGCCGAGCACGTCGCCAACGAAGTGGTGAAGGAAGTCCGCACGTACCTCGCATGCGGCGCGCCGATCGGCCCGTACCTGGCCGATCAGCTTCTTCTTTTATTGGGAGTTGCCGCGTGGCGATCGGGCATTGGCGGAACATTTCGAACCGTGCCGCTGACACGCCATTGCACGACGCATGTTGAGTTGTTGCGGCAATTCTTAGGCCTGCGAATTGCGGCTGAGCCGGAAGGAAGCGGATGCCGGATTGCTGTTCGCGGATAACCGTCTCAACCTCCGCCAAAGACTCGCAATTGTTGACCGGGCGCCTGCGACCTGCCGCCGATGACGCGGAGCGTCGTTTCAACGGGACAGGATGCAGTCTTCCGCCCTGAGGCGCGTTTTTCAACCATGGCTTTATTTCCAGCGGCGCGGCGTGGTTACAAGTTTGCCCATAGTTGATCTTTCTCGCCTAAAGAGATAGAAGTCAACAGGTAATCAAGCTCTTTCGATTGCGTGAGAAAGGGGCGGTCGTATGACGTTGAAACCTCTTGAGCGGATCTTTCGGAATCAGCAGCCGCACTGGGTCGGGGACGGCTTTCCAGTTCGCAGCCTGTTCTCTCACTTTACGGCCGGCACGGCCATTAGCCCGTTTCTGCTGCTCGACTATGCGGGACCACATGAGTTTGCACCGTCGCAAGCGCCGCGCGGCGTGGAGGAGCATCCGCATCGGGGTTTCGAGACTGTAACGATCGTCTATCAAGGCGAGCTTGAACACCGCGACTCGGCCGGCAATCACGGCTCGATCGGCACCGGCGACGTGCAGTGGATGACGGCCGCCTCAGGCGTGGCCCACGAAGAGTTTCATAGCGAACGTTTTGCCCGCGAGGGAGGCACGCTCGAAATGGTGCAACTGTGGGTGAACTTGCCGGCTAATGCCAAAATGTCGCCGCCGCGCTACCAGGAAATTCTTGCTGCGCAAATCCCGACCGTCATGCTGGACGACGGCGCGGGGAGCGTGCGCGTGATTGCCGGCAAGTTTCGAGACGCGACCGGACCGGGGCAGACGTTCACGCCAGTCTACCTATGGGACATGAGTTTACAGGCCGGGCATGTAACGGACGTTGAGCTGCCCGAAGGCTACGTGGCCGCGCTCGTTGTGCAGCATGGCGCGTTGCGTCTTAACGGCCAGGAAGCAGTAAGGTCCGTTGATCTTGCGCTTCTCGGTCGCACTGGCACCGGCGTATCTATAGCAACAGAGGAGGACGCGAGAGTTCTATTTCTTTCCGGAGAACCGATCGACGAGCCCGTGGCTGCGAAAGGCCCGTTTGTAATGAACACGCAAGCGGAAATCCAGCAGGCCGTTCGCGATTACCAAAGCGGGCGATTGGGGCGGATCGGCGCGCCTGCGTGACGTGCTACCGCTTGCTCAACGAGAAGATGGAGTCAGGAAGCGACGTCGTTTGGACGTTTGACCACCTATTACGGAGGACTCGTTATGGCTGACGCAAACAAGTGGATGATCGACCCCGATGACGCTGTCTTGCTGCTGATCGATCACCAAAGCGGCTTGTTCCAGCTCGTCAAAGACATGGACATGCTCACGCTGCGAAACAATGTGATCGCGCTCGCCAAGGCGGCGCATCTTGCCAAAGTGCCAACATTCACGACGGCGTCCGTGCCCGACGGCCCCAACGGTCCGCTCATCCCGGAGATTCATGAGGCGAATCCCGAGGCGATTTATATTCCTCGCACCGGCCAGATCAACGCCTGGGATAACCCGAAGTGGGTCGAAGCGATCGAGAACACTGGCCGACGGACGCTGGTCATCGCCGGCACGTTGACGAGCGTCTGCATGGCATTTCCGACGCTGAGTGCATTGGAGGCCGGGTACAAAGTGTTCAATGTCGTCGACGCTTCGGGCAATTTTTCGTCGATGGCGACCGATATCACGCTGGCCCGCGTGGTGCAGGCGGGCGCCCACCCGACCGACACGTTTGCCCTGCTGGCCGAGTTCATGCTGACGTGGAATCGCAACGACGCGATGGCGTTTGCTGAGATTATGAAAGACCACATCGTGCCGCACTACCAATTGCTGTTCGAAAGTTACAACAAGGCGCAAAGCGTCCAACGGGACGGCCGCGAAACCCAGCTCGACAAGCTGCAAGCGGCGGGAGCCAAAAGCTAGAGCGATTAAGGTCAGTAGACGACTGTCATCCTGATGCGGAGCGGAGGATCTAGAGCGCGTCACATTTGTGGGTAGCAGATTTCAGTCATTCTGAGCGAAGCGAAGAATCTAGTGCTCCGCCAGATCCTTCGCGGAGCCTGTCCCAAGGTCCGCCGAAGGACTCAGGATGACGTTCGCTACACTTATCTGGTACGCGTTTTAGCCTCGGGATCAGCTTCTTCGCTCCGCTCGGAATGACGGCGTTTCCG
>DASVCM010000248.1:0-12281 GCA_036381635.1 Lacipirellula sp. | reverse complement strand
GACGTGAAATGACCCGGGTAACAGTACAGGCCTTCGTGACCGGGCTCCTCGCACTGGAACTCGGGCTGGTAAGTAGGATCATCCGGATTTGCGGCAAACGGCCCAGACGAGGCCTTCGCAAATAGCGTAAAGGCAATGTCTCCGCTGAGAGGCTCGCCGGTTAGCGCCGCGACCTGAATGCGATAGGCGCCCGGCGCCAGTAGCACACTGCCGGCCGTGCGGGTCTCGCCCGGGCGCGAGGCGACGCGAAAGACAACGTTTTCGTCGGCGTCGCGGATGCTGACCATGACGACTGCATCCGGCGTCGACGGCGCAGACGGTACAGCGAGGGCGAAGTGGAACAGATGCGGCAGTGCCACGTAGAAAGGCGTCTCTCGCACCGGCGCATCAGGCGTGATGACGGCGGCCAGCGCGGGATCAAGTCCGACCGGCTCGCCATTGAAGTCGACCACCAATTGATAGCTGCCAGTGGCGCGGGCGCCGGCGGAATCCGATGCGGAAATGCTGAAGGAGACCGACTCGTTCGACCCATCGCCGGTGACCTGGACGACGTATTCGCCATGGCCGTTGACCAGCACGGTCGCGGGACGGGGCTGGTTGTTCTTATCGAATACGACGACCTCCGGCGTGGAGCTGTTCTGCTGCAGCGTGCGGACGCGAATCGTCATCGTTCCGCTGCCGAACACGGGCGGAGTGACTTTGACGTAATCAACGTCGCCTGGGCGGCCGATGCTGCCAATAGTTTCGTACCGCGAGTTCGGCGAGAAGCCGCGGCTGGGAGTTAACGTGACGGCGGCGGCGATGTCGTCGTCGCCGGAGATTTCGTTGAGGTTCGGTGAAGATTCTCGGAGAACCTTCTCCAGTTCCTGTTGCGACAGCGTTCTGAATGCTCCATTGCTCGCCGCTGCGATTACGTCAGCACTAACTTCGTTCAGCGTCTCGAAGACGGCGACAAGCGCGTAATCGCCCACGCTAAACACGCCGCCGTCGGCGCTAGTGACGCGAATGAAGATCTGTCCATCGGCAGGAGCAGCGGCCAAAACGATAGCAGGCGGATCGCTTTCACGGCTCGCCGATGCGGATTCGCCGAGCAATGCGCCGCTGCTGTCGAACGCTTCCACATGCGACGCGAGCAAGCTGACGCCGGCCGTGCGCAGGGTGATGTCGACGGCGCCTAGGTAATTCGGCGGCGTCGCCAGTCGAAAGTAATCGACGTCCGAGGAGGAGGTAATCGCGCCGTAGACCAATGAGGGCGCCGAGCCTGGCCCGCCTGAAAGGGTGGAGTTCAACTTGAGCTGCGTTGCGCTACTCAGCGTATCGTTGGCCGTCGCTCGTTCGTTAAAGTGATGCTGCGGCGAACCGTAGATCGCTTGAACAGCGAGAATGTCAGCGGGCGTAAGCGTCGTGGCCGGGGTGGCGCCATGCACGTGCATCGGCGAGTTGGGATCCTCCGAATGCGCGAGGCCAAGGACGTGACCTGCCTCATGGAGTGCGACGGCGAACACATCCTCGAGACTCACGAAAGCTGCGTTGCTGTTGATGATGACGTCGCCGACCCACGTACCCGAGACGACGTCAGTTGACGGGACCGCGATCGCGAAAACGCCCTCGTCCAGCGGCGCGGCGCCGACGCGGATATCGCCGAAGCGGGGATCGCCTCGGCTCGAGCCGGCGACGCCGAATGCGTCGCCGCTATCCTCAACGACGCCGATCGATGCGGCCGTGTGGGAAGCCCAGGTTTGAAACGCTCGCAAAACGGCGTCTTTCCAGTCGGCCTCAGGAGCCAGCGCGTTGAGCGTGCTGGACAGTGAACTCTGTGCTCCGGCAATGTTGGTGCCGTCGGGCGCAAAACTCAAGGTGAGATCGCCGTCGGCCGCCCATAGACCGGGGCCGCCGTGGAGCATCGCGCGCGGCTCCAGACGCTCGGCCCTCAGCGACCGCGTCGATTTCGACGGACGGGCGTTGCTCGCAAACGGCTTCATCGCGCGGCCGTCGCCTCCTTGCTCGTCGCTCCGCCATCGCGAAGTACGTCGGCCGCGGTGAGAATGCGCTCAAACTCCTCGCTGCCGCGGAGTGGCTCGAGGTCCGGGTCCGTGACGGCCATTGCCGCGAGCGTCGGTTGGGCGCCCAGGGCTTCGGAGAGCAGTTGCAGGGCTTTGCCGCGATGCGCATCACTATTGCGGCTTATCTGGGCAAAGGCGCATGCGGCGTGCAGTGATGAAAGCGGACTGGCATCTATCTGCAATGCCGACATCGCATCAGCGACTGCCTGGTCTGCCTCGCTCCGCCGCGCATGGAGGACTGCCCGCGTTAGTAGCGCCTGGGCGTCTCGAGGATTGGCGTCGATTAGTTGGTCCAGAAGCACCAGGGCTTCGTCATTGCGGTGCAGGCGGTCCGTTAGCACGTGCAGGACGTTCTGGGCGGCCATGCGGTTGCCGGGATCAAGCTGTAGGGCCTGGCGGAAATCGGCGAGAGCTAGCTCCGGCGACTTGCCCAGCCGGGCCATGCCCCGTGCCAGCCAACTGATTGGATCAGAGGGCGTAAGGGCGAGGCCCTGCTCAAAGTCCTGCTTTGCGCCTTCGAGGTCATTAAGCTGCTTGCGAACGCCGGCTCGTATGAAATAGATCCGAGTCTGCCGCGCTCCTGCGGCTAGAGCCGCATTCAGGTCGCGCAGCGCTTGGTCAAAGTTCCCAAGCGCTTCGTAGGAGAGGGCGCGATTGATCAGCGCCGCCGCGCTGATCCCGCGACGCTTCATGTACCGACCAAAGTCTTCGGCCGCGGCGGTATACTTTCTTTGTTGATGCCGAGATAATCCCCGCTGGAAGTAACTAAACGCAAACTGGGGTCTAAGCCGCGTACACGTGGTGAAGCACTCCTCAGCCTCCACGGTGTTCCCCATGCCTGCGTGGGCAACGCCCAACAGCATCCAGGCGGCCATGTTGGTCGGCTCGTGATCACGCCACTCGAATAGCCGCGGCAATGCTTCCGAGTAGCGACGTTGTTGGAGCAATTGGAGGGCTGCCCTCCGAGGCCCGGCAAGCGCTGTGGCGTCTTCAATCAGTTCTTTGGCTGACGGCGGATTATGGCCGGCTCTGCTCTGCTGGATAAGTCGCCTCTGGCTGATGAAGGCCGTGCGAAGGTCCGGCGCCGCGGCGGCGGCCAATTGCAAGGCCGTCGAGTTATAGCTCGCACTTTCGTCCAAGAGGCTTTGGCGGCGGGCTGTTTCGGAGTCAGCAGCGGACCGCTTCATTGACGATGCCGCGAGCGAATGCAGCAAACCAAGTATGTCGCGGTCCAATTGTCGCCGTTGGGCGGGAGCAAGGTCCATGTACGCGCTGGCGCCACGCCACTCGTCGCCATCCAAGACGCGATAAGTTTCTAGTAGTTCTTTAGCCAACTGAGTTCCTTCCCCATGGGCGTCGGCGTCGACGCCGGGCAAGGATAACGGCAGCTTCGCTTCGACCACTTGCGATGAGAAATCGTGAAAGCGGCGGGTCGCCTCCACGCGGCCAAAGTGCGCTTCGCGGCCTAGCCAGACGGCTGCCATGGCGACGATTGCAATCGACGCAACGAGCCCCATGCTTGCCCCTGACGCCAATCGAGGGTGACGGCGAACCCATTTCCGCGCACGTTCTCGCGACGGTTCCGGGGCATTAGCCAGCGGGCGATGCTCCAAATGGCGATTCAGATCCTCGCGCAACTGGTTGGCCGACTGGTAGCGCTTGTCCGCGTCCGGCGCCAGGCAGCGGGCGACAACCGCGGCGATCGACTGCGGCACATGGGGATTGAGTTCGCGGACCGAGTTGGCGCCGTACCGGCGGGCGGCGACCGCGGCGGCTAGCGAGCTTGGGCTGGCAACCGCCGGCGGCTCGAACGGAAGCCGGCCGGTGAGCAATTCGAAGAACATCACCCCAAGCGCGTAAATGTCGGTCCGAACGTCCACCGCGGCGCCCGTAGCCAGCGACTCAAGCTGCTCCGGCGACATGTATGGCAAGGTGCCGCCGGCAACTGTCTCCTTTGCGGCGCCGCGAGTCATGTCACCGGACAGATTGAAATCCAGAATCATCGGCCGGCCGTCGTCGCTGAACAGGACGTTGGCCGGCTTCAGATCGCGATGGAGCACGCCCCGTTCGTGGGCGTGGGCCAGGCCGTCGGCCAGTCGCGCGAAGATCCATACAACCGCATCGGTAAAGCTTGCACGAGCAAAATGCTCGCAAATCGACGCCGCAATGGACGCACGGCGGGGCGGGGCGCTCGGCTTATCGAATGGTGGAAGCGCCGGCGCCATGGTGCTGTCGTTGCGCGCGATGATGGTAGTCAGCAGATCCTTGCCGGACGGAGGCAACCGGCCGCTCGTCCGGATGTGCTCGATGACGTGGGCCAGCGTGTGCCGGCCTACGTAGGGCATGCAAATTCCTTGAAGCTCCCCCGACTGCTGCACCGAATAGATCGGGACAATGTTGGCGTGTTGCAGTTGGGCCAGCCGATCCGGCTCAACGGAATAGCCGCGTGAGATCTTCAACGCAACCAGGCGGTTGGCCAAGGACAATTGCCGCGCCAGGAACACGCGAGCGAACGCGCCTTGTCCCAACTCTTCGACGAGTTCGAACTCCGCAAACCGGCTGCCGATCGCAAGCACATCCTGGTCGGTGCATTTCTGCGGGCACGCTTCGCCGCGCGCGGTCGTTGAAGACGGCCACGCACTCACATCGACGCCATAGCGGACGGCATACTCCGACGGCGCAATTGCTTGTCCGGCGTCGCATCGCTGGCGATACTCTTCGAAAGCGAGCCGTTCAAGCCGTGCTCGGCTGTCGAGAATCTCTGAAAACCGGCGCCGATATTCATCAAGCGTCGGACGATTTGGCTGCAACCATGTCAGTTCCAGATCGATTCGAAGCAGTTCCAGCCCGATGTCGGCGTATCGAGGGTGCGTCCGCGGCGGCAGGAAGTCGTCAACCGCTACACTTGGGCACTCGGCGCGGGCGCGTTCGAAGGCGCAAGCGAAGCTTTCAACCTCCGGCGCTATTGCAACGTCATAGGTCATGCTTCAGCGGCTCCTCAAAAATCAGCCGGCTCAGTCGGCCGCGGAAGTCCTGCAGGAGACGCTCGACCGACCGCTTCGACCGTTGCGTCGCCAAGGCGATCTCAGCCACGCTGTGTCCTTCAATCCGCAACTGCACCATTCGTCGCTGATCATCCGGCATCGCCTCGAGGGCTTCGTCGATGACCATCTTGAGCAGCCGGAGGCCGTCCTCGCCCTCACTCGCGATGGCACGGTTGTCCTCAAGCGGGGTGGTGGCCGCCACATTCCGCTTGGCGGCTCGATGATGGCTCGCCAACGAGCGAATCTTATTCAGCGAGATGACGTGCAGGAGGTTCCACAGCTCGGCGCCGTCGGGAACCTCATACTGTCCCTCCGAAGCGCGGCGGAAGAACGTGCGAAAGACCGATTGCACGACGTCGTCGGCGTCGAGTCGCGGGGCGAGCGCCGGGGAGGTGCGAGCTTTCGCCACGTCCTGGACCTTCCGTGCGTAGCGCTCGTATAGGGTGGTCGCCGCGTCTTGCTCTCCGGATCGGAAGCGCCTCAATAAGGAGCGGTCGGTGGCGGCACTACTCTCCACATCGATAGGACTGGGCTTCGTCATTCCGGAACACCGTTTCGCCGTGTCACAGCGGAAATAATTATGACTTCTAGAATGCCGTTATGCGTGCACGTTCCGACAGTTGACGGCAGCGCACGTAATGCGATCGTAACGACCGAAAAACCGCGGCGGATTCTTCCCCCGAATCCCGCTCTTACTGATGGAAGCGACGGCGTGTTCCCTGCGCCGTGGATGGGTGGGCGACGCCATTATAGCGGAGCCGCGATGCCTGTCGCGGCGCCGGAACAATAAAGTGGCAACTATGGCAAGTTGCGTGCCGCCTGCCCGGCCGGTCGCGGCGCCGGTGCGTCTATTGATATCACGATCGCGACAGTCCTGCGGCTAGCAACTGGGCAGACAACTACGGACTTCGAGCGACGTGCTTAGCTGGCAGGCGTCGGCGACATCGCAAGGGCAGAACGATTGTCGCCGGCGTCGCAGCTAAGCACTTCTCATGAGCCGATCTGACAGATCCGCCGTGCCCGGCGAAGACTGACGGCGAATGCCGCTGCTGAGAGTGCGAAGAAGCTCGGTTCTGGGATAGCGGCGGCAACTGCGCCGGCGCCAGGGGACGCCAGCGTTTCCTTCCAGACCTGCAGGTCGGCTGCATCCACTGTTCCATTGCGGCTTCCATCGGCGCCCAAATTGGTCGTGGAGCCGAGCGTACGCTGCCAGATCAAGAGGTCGCGGCCATCGACGTCTCCATCGGCGTCGTAATCGCCTGAGTCTGTTGGCGCCGTAATGGACAGGTTGTTGAAGAAGAATTCCCGTTCACCTGTCCGTTGTGCTGCTGCGCCGGTCTGACCATTGCCGCTGCCGTTGCCGTACATCAGGATTTCGAGGGCGTCGATGGCGCCCGTTCCGGGGCGCGCGAGGCTGCCCGTCTTGCTGGCTAAGGGAGCGCCGTCGTTGAGCGGAAGCAGATCTAACCGATAGGACTCGGCCCCTGTAAGCGTGAAGCGGAATTCGGCCCCGCTTCTGGTCTGCGACGACGGGAATCCCAAGGCGCTTTCGCCGCCAGCGTCAACGGCCGCCCAACCGCCGCCCAGGAAGTTGGAAGATGCGAAGATGGCAAATCGCTCCTCGACTCCGCTTTGCGCCAATGGTCCTCCGCCAGAATTAAGGCGAATCACGAACCCCGCCTCGTCGAACTGGTGGAGCGGAGCCAGGGAAGGATTGTCGAAGCGGAATGATAGCGTCGCGCCGACGCTCAGGGGGGCTTCAAAAGGCCGGGCAGCGATGCTGGTGGCTCCGCCGTTTACCACATTCGCGTTGGTCAGCGCGAAGGCCGGAGCGCCAAGGTTGTTGAAGGAGCTGGCAGCAAAATCTACGCCGTCGATGAAATGGTTCAATCGCCCGTACGGCGACTGTTGCGAGTAGTGGAAGCCGCCGGCGAAATTCCAAGGCTTGAACCCAAAGCCGCCGTCATCGCTACCGGCGGGATTTTCTTCGGACATCGGATTAAGACCCTTCCATGCGCCGCCACTTTGCGCAACGTACGCGGAATTAGACGCGACATCGCTGGCGATCACGCCGGCGGGCGCCGCCGCCGCATGGAAGGTTGCCAAAATGGCGAAGGCGATCGCCGATAAACGACGGCGGCCTTGCGAAGCATTGTTAACGCCGATGGTCATAACTCGTTTCCTTGGCTTTTCGCTCACGTCTGACTGTTTACGGCAGTTCCGTCGCCTCGCCGTCGTTCTTTGCTCCCAGTAACTGATACGCCGCGTGATCAATGGTTTCTTCGATGAAGTGAACGCTGCCGTCGCCGAGCAGAAAATACGCGCCGCCCGGATGGACGGACTTGAATCCGACCTCGGTATTCCAGTTATTCGAACGATGGCAGGGATCGGGAGAATCGTCGTTGCAGGAGTCGTAGTTGATCGGGATCAGCGTCGTGCAATAGCCGTTGCCGTTGTTCGAGGCCACCCAGCCGTTGCGGGCGTGTTCCGAGCACTTCGGACGGACCTCGCCGAAGAAGATCGTGTTGGATAAGCCATCGGTGATGGAATCCAGCGGGGCCTGCACGCCAATTCGCGTAAACGGCCCGGCGAAGATGACGGGATCGTCGATGGGCGCCTGTGCCAGATCCACCCACGGGTAGTTGCAGAGGCTGTTCGAGTTGAACCAGACTTCGGTCGGACCGCGGGACGCGGCATAATTATGAGCGACGCGGCCGTCGTAATGGAGCTCGCGCTCGTCGCTCGGGCAGATCAGCGCCGGAATCTCGACGCTATCGGCGCGTTGGTTTGTTCCGGGAATTCGCGTATCGTCGATGTCGGTCTGTTTAAAGTCGAAGGCCGCATGAAGGGCCGATTGCTCGAGCATCGGCAACAAGTGCACAAATACCGAGCCGTGCCGGCGGCCGCCCCCGCTCTCTCGGATGGCGCCCGGGGGGAGCAGCTTTTTAGCTTGCTCATAGTTGAGCGTCGCCAGGCCGATTTGCTTCAGGTTGTTCGTACACTGCGAACGCCTGCCGGCTTCACGCGCCGCCTGAACTGCGGGGAGCAGCAGTGCGATAAGCACGCCGATGATCGCGATCACCACGAGCAGTTCGACAAGCGTGAAGCCACTTAGTAGGCACGCTCCGCGTGCCGTAACCCGCCCGCACTTGCCGCATGCCGTTCTACGAGTTTGGATGGATGGCACAGGGAGCGTGCCTGCTATATTGCTGAAGGCGGCGGTGGGTTTGAGGCTAATCATACTTCCCTCGCATTGGCGGAGACGCGCTTAATGCCTGTGCATTGGCGGCTCCCGATCTTGCAACGGGGTCAGCCATGTGCAGGTCGGCAAAGGTCGCCAATTGGATGTCTTCGTCATCAACGGCGGCTCGCACGCGCGGGTGGCACAGGCTGGCCAGCTCGACCATCCGTTCCATGCGATACGCCGAGGTGAGCATTGGGTCATTGCCCGGATGGCAGCCCAGTTCGGTAATGCCGGGCGGCAGCGTGCGAATCAACCAGACGAGCGACTCCGCGCCGATCGCACTGGGGCATGGCCGCCCCTTTCCGGTTTGTCCATAAAAGCTGCCGCAGTAGCGGACGCCGCCGTCGAACCCGCGCAGCGGCACATGGAGTTCGCTCGCCAACCGTCGCGCTATCTTGCGAACTGGCTCCTGACGGTGGATGTGCTGATGGGAATCCAAATGCGTCGGCAGCTTTCCCGTGAGCTGTTGAAAGAGCGCCAGTTGTTCGCGGATTTCCTGTTCGACGGCGTCGGCGTCATTAGTAGGAACGCGCTCGTACACGGTCACCCACTCCCCATCGCGGTAAGCCCACTCGCCGAGGTCGATGTGCAGCCCCAGCCCGAGATGCTCGGCTGACTCCGCAGCGTGAGCTGCCGCGGGACCGCGCACCATGAGGCTTGCCGAAGTGAGGATCCCTTCGCGCTGAGCGCGCAGGATTCCGCGATTGACGCCTTCGCTAAGGCCAAAGTCATCGGCGTTTACGATCAACAAGCGGTTCATAACGTGCGATCACGATCGTGACTGAGCACTTGTGCAAGTCGCAAGGCCTCGTCGAGCCAGTCATAGCGATGTTCGGGGGGCGGCTGCCAACGTGTCCACAAACCGATCCATTTCATGGCGAGTAACAGTCGGCAACACCGTAGCGCCGTGTTCGGGTCTACAGTGTGTTCGGGCGGTCCCTGGCGCCCGTCTCTTGCCGCGAAGTAAGCGCTGGCGATCGCTCCTTGTTGCTCCACGGACCAATTGCCGGCCATCAACGCCGCCAGGTCGAGAAGGGCAGGACCCATGCCGGCGGTCTCCCAGTCGATCACGCACACCCTTGGCCCCTCACACCGATCTTCGATCAGAATGTTGGAAGGATAGAACTCGCCGTGAATCACTTCGGCCGGCGCCCCGCTCGCCAAGTCAGCGGCCATGCGCGAGCGTTCCAAGAGCCGTTTGATCTCGATGTCCGCGACGGCCCTGCCTTCGACTACAGCTCGACGCAACGCTCGCTCGGCGTCGTCGATCCACCGGTGAAAGCAACCAGCGTCATACCGAAGCAGGCATCCCGCGCCGCTAATATGGGCCGCTTCCGTCAGCCGGCAGTGGGCTTCGGCGAGCCAGCGGGCGGCCGCGAGCCAGGCGGCGAAGTCGCCGACGCGTGCGAGGTCGCTTCCACAGGTTTTCCCCAAGAGAAGCCAGTATCGGCGTCTAGTGCGATCGGCGGAAGCTGCATAGCAGATCGCCGTGCCGAGTTTTGCGCGAGACAGAAGTTGGCGATAAACAACGATTTCGCGGGCCGGGTTATGGTCCTGCAATACTCTGGCCTGACGCGCACCGGTGAGCAAGCCGTCGGAGCCAAGGTTCTTGAAGATCAGCGGCAAGCGCGAACCGTCCGTGAAGACGGCCGTCACCTCCTCAATGAAGAAGCTGGAACTGTATTCGGACGCCTGTCGTTCGATGCTTGCCAAATGCCGCGCCTCGCCGCAGTCGGTTAGCGCAGCGGACACAAACTGGTGCAAATCCGCATCACGGACGGCCGGCGCATATTCGATTGTGGATTGCATCAGCCTGATTAACCGAGTTGTTGCAGAAGCCGCGGCAATACGACCGCTGAGGACAAATGGGTTTCCGCCAGTGCTCGAGCAGCACGCGCATGGCGCGGATAGTTCTCGTTGACGCAGTCAATTGCGCGGATCGCATCGTCTAATGAATTAAACGCCAGAAGTCCTTCGCCCGTTGGCAGGTAGCGGCTGAAGCCAGTGTCCTGCGCGACAACCGGGCGACCCGCCGCCAGATAGCAGGCGCTGCGATCGCTAAACCAGCCGCACCGAGACCTTACATACCCGCTCTTGGCGACGCCCAACTCCCCTTTCGACTGGCGGATGAACTCGCGATAGGTCAGCGGGTTCGCGGCGACTTTGCCAGGATCGGTGAGCCGCCAGCCGGCCTTGTGCAGAGCTGAGAGGTCCTTTGTTTCATCGGGATGGATGGCCATCGCAAGCAGGAACTTCTCGCCTGCGAGCTGCGGCAGTTCCATCAACTCCCGGAAGGAGTGGGCCTTCTGGCCCAGGAACTCGCCGTCGTAGTGAACCGAGCCATAGCCCCGCCAGTTGCCCACGGTAGTGAACGCATCATGCTTGATCTCCGTTCCCACCGGCCAGTGAGATAGAGCCACCGGCTGCAGCGTCGTGATCCAGCGCCGGCCGCATGTCGGCGCGCGACATTCGGGCGAACCGAGGGCGAGTCCGACCGTGATAAAGTGTGTGTGGCCGCTCAGCCGCATGTCGATTCGCTCAACGGCGTGCCAGATCTGTATGAAGGCCGGATCGAGGTCCAGGTACGCTCGCGTGGCAATGCGGTCGATGAGCAGTCGATCGGTCAGCATTCCCGAGACGTTAATCAGCACGTCCGCCTGCCGTCCGAATTCGACGATGGCGTCATAGGTCAGCCCGATGGTCTGGCGGGTTCCCTCTTCCAGAAGTGCGGAATGTCGCGTGAGCTGAAACTGCTCCATGACGTCGCAGAAGTAGGACGCATTGGCGGACTCGACGAGCAGCGTCCCCGCCGGCTGCAGGGCTGTAGGCTTGACCGGTTCGACCAGCAGCACGTCGTGCCCCAACTCTCGCAGCCCCAGCACATACTGGAGGACCGCCCAAGTGGCGCCGCCTTGATGCGGGTCGCCAGCGACCATGCCGCTGAACAAGATTTTCAGCTTGGAACTATTCATGGGAAGCTTCCTCACCCGCTGGCGCGCGTTGCGAGAACACGACGCGCAGCGGCTCGCGGGAAACGCTTATCAGGTAGCGCGCAAACTCGGTGCGATTGGCGCCCGGGCTGGCCGGCGACAGGGCGCCGCGGAGCCATTGTTGAAACTGCGGAAACTCTTGCTCGGCGAGAAACCCCTTGGCCACCGCTTCGTTAACGAGTCCAAAGTCCTGGTAATCCCGGCGGGTTCGCGGGACTCCTTCCACCACTCCGCCGGACTCGAGCACTTGGACGTGCGTGTTACGCAAACTGGCGTAAAGCCCGTATTGGTCCTCCGCAGTGATCTTGGCGCCAAGCTGAGTGAGATTGTGCTTAATCGACTGCCGTTGCTGGGCGCTGATCGGCGGTGGAGCCGCCAGCGGCTCGCTGCAACCCGTTGCCAGGGTTAGCGCCGCTACAACAAAACCAATCCTCCAGGAAAGGGCCGTCGCCCGGCGGCGATGATTGTGATTGCGCCTTGTCATTTGGTCGCCTCCACGAACAGGCTCTCTCGCTCACGGTTATCAAGCGACGTAATATCGGGGTAGGCGGAAGCGGTCTGGCGGTACTTGCAATGGTCGACGTGCGAGAAACCCGCCTTCAGCAGCAGTTCTTCGATGAACTCCGGCGTAAACAGTGTTCGTGAATAGCCGTACCAGAGGAGTTGCACCACGAGCTTGGCGCCAGGCGACTGGGCGTCTTCGTCCGGCACGGCAAAGTAGTCGCGGTCGCCGCGCTCGTAGGCTCGCACGCCTTTGAGCAGATCCGGCAGCACCAGCCGCAACACTCCGCCGGCCGCCAGGACGCGGCGTAGCTCGGCCAGCACCGGCACTTGTTGATCGAGAGGAATCTCCTGCAAGGCATGTACGCTCACCGCGTAATCGACGCTGCCGTCGTCCATCGGGAGGCCGCCGCGGATGTCGGCGCAGACGTCGATCCCC
>DASVCM010000247.1:0-3424 GCA_036381635.1 Lacipirellula sp. | reverse complement strand
TCCGCACGACTACGTGTTCTTCGAGAAGGAGCTGGAGCCGCTGCTGGTGAGCATTCACGACAACACCCAGCACATCGGCAAGGCCCCGAAGCGGTGCCCCCATGGGGCCGATCAGCAGACGCAACTCATTCGCTTGCGCCGCGAGATGAAGGAAGCGGTCGCCGGCGAGGAGTACGAGCGTGCTTCCGAGCTGCGAGATCAGATTAGGACGATCGAAGCTGAGTTCCGCCGCAGTAGCGTAGAAGATAAGGAGTAGCCGCGGTCTAACAGACCGCCGGAGCGCGCCATTTGAGCCACTATAGATTGGTTAATCTGCAACACCTCACCGGCGGCCTGTTAGGCCGCGGCTACTAGATCACATGAATCTTGACGACCTCGCGAGTTCGAGCGGTGAATGGCTTAAGGGCAACGGCCCCGAGTCGGACATCGTGATTTCGAGCCGCATTCGGCTGGCGCGGAATCTGGCCGACTTTCCGTTCATCTCGCGCGCGACCGATGCCGACCGGGCGGAGATCGAGAAGATTTTGCATGGGCGGATCGACGCCCTGCGCGAGGCGGGCAAGGCGCCGGCGGATTCACTGTACCTGAAGGTGAGCGATCTGCCGGAGGTCGATCGGCAGTTCCTGGTCGAGCGGCAGCTCATCAGCCGTGAACACGCTGAGAGCGAAGGCGCCCGGGCGGTGGTGATCGACCCGGCCGAGCGGTTCAGCGTGATGATCAACGAGGAAGATCATCTGCGGATCCAGGTGATGCAGAGCGGCCTGGCGCTGAAAGAGGCGTGGGAGCATATTAATCGGCTCGACGATCTCATCGAGGAGCAGGTGACCTACGCGTTCAACGAGCGACTCGGCTATCTCACGGCGTGCCCGACGAACGTGGGAACGGGCGTGCGGATCAGCGTGATGCTGCACCTGCCGGCGCTGGCGATCACGCGGCAGATCGAGAAGGTATTCAAGAGCCTGCACAAAATTAACCTCGCGGTGCGCGGGCTGTACGGCGAGGGCTCGCAGGCGACCGGCGACTTTTACCAGATTAGTAACCAGGTGACGCTCGGGCAGACCGAGGAAGACCTGGCGAAGAAGGTGGCCGACGTCGTGCCGGTGCTGATCGACTACGAGCGGCAGGCCCGTGAGTTTCTCATTCGCGAGAGCCAGGAGACGCTGCACGACCGCGTGAGCCGAGCGTTCGGCATTTTGCGCACGGCGCAGACGATCAGCTCGGAAGAGACGATGGCGCTCTTGTCGAGCGTGCGGATGGGGATCAACCTGGGGCTGATCGGCGATCTGGGGATTCCGACCGTCAACAAGCTGCTCATTCACACGCAGCCGGCGCATTTGCAGAAGCTGTCCGGCGCGGAACTCGACCAGTCCGACCGCAATATCGAGCGCGCGAGCTACTTGCGGCGGCATCTGAATGGCGAGAACAAGGGGAACGCGGCGAATAATTAGTCAGTAGTGGGTAGGCGGTAGTCGGTAGTAGTTTCTGAACGACGCTCCTGCAGATTCACGACTTCTTCATCGTGCGGCGATAGACTTCGCACTTCTGTAACTCTCAGTGTAAATGTTTGGTTGGCAGGGTTGCCAACGGCTAGAATGCTGGCGGTCTACGCAATGGAGATGTGCGATGGGAGCGTTTCTGCGGGTTGCTGTTGGATTGTTCCTCCAGATGGTAATTGCGTCGAACATGAGCGCCGCCGAGTTGTTGCCGCCGCTGGCCAAGTATGTTGAGGCCCGGATTGCGGAGTTCGAGGAGATTCCTGCGGAGCGGCGCGAGAGGCTGCTCGAGATTGCCGAGTATGTGCGCTCGCCGCGCGAGGCCGACGCGCCGGGGCGGCTGACATTCATCTGCACGGCCAACTCGCGGCGGAGCCAGTTGGGGCAGGCGTGGGCGGCGGTGGCGGCGGCCAGATACGGCGTGGATGGCGTCGAGGCGTTCTCAGGCGGCACGGAGGCGTCGGCGTTTAATCCACGAACGATTGCTGCGCTGGAGCGAGCGGGCGTCGCCATCGAAGGCGCCCTGACGGCTAATAATATGCCAGACAATCCACGCTACTCGCTGCTGATCTCTCAAAAACAGGATCCCCAAGTCTTCTTTTCGAAGCGTTACGATGAGCGGCCCAATCCGCAGAAGGGATTTTGCGCGATCATGGTCTGCTCGGAAGCGGATGAGAGCTGTCCGAACGTGCCGGGGGCGAACGCGCGCGTGTCGCTTCCGTACGACGATCCGAAGGCTGCGGACGGCACGCCGGAGGAGGCGCGAGTCTACGACGAGCGGTGCGCACAGATCGCGCGGGAGATGCTGTTTGTATTCTCGCAGGCGGCAAAGTAGTTTTGCAGCCCCGGGCTCTGCCCGGGGAGGCCGCGCCACGTTGGGGCGACTTCTGTATTGATGGACGCCGACCCCCGGCCGGAGGCCGGGGCTGCAAGGCGCTCAGAGCGCGGGCGTCGGCCAGGATGGCCGGGCTATATGGATCGGGCGCTCATGGCGGCTTTGAGGGCGGCGGCTTGCGGGCGGTCGTCGATGTAGTCGGCTTCCCAGAAGAGGACGTTCGGCGCCGAGCGATTGGGCGGAGGCGAATTGGCCTTCGAACTCTTCGACGGTCTGCGGGACCCAGGCGTAATACCAGAGGTCGACGTTGCCGCCGGTTTCTTCTTCAAGCGCGCGGTACGCGCTGTCGGCTGATCCGCCCGCACGGTAGTAGCCTGCCGCGATGGCGGCGTCCATCAAGCCTTCCTCGGCCCACGTCTTTACGTCGAGCAATAAGCCGCGCAGGTTGCCGTCGATGGGGTCCTGCAAGCCGCGGTAGTGCCAGGGGTGGCCGACCATGACGGCGATGGGGATGTGACTCCTACCCGGGCCAACTTGCTGGGCGTCGTCGTCAGTAGAGTTAATCCCTCCCCTAGCCCCTCCCTTCGAGGGAGGAGGATCGTGTTCCTCAACAAGCGTGCGAACGTCGCGCATGAACATGGTTTGCGGTTCCGCTCTGACGCGGACCCAGCGGTCGTCGTCGTTGGCGACGATCTCGGGATCGATCTTGTAACGCCGGCGGAATGCCGAGACGTTCGGCGGCTCGTAGCCGCTGTCGGCGACGCCCTGGGCGTCGGTCTGCGGGTTGTCGCGAACATCGCCAGTACGGATCCAATCGAGCAGCATGCCGTCGATGTCGTAGGCGAGCAGCTCCTTGATCAGTCCGAGCTTGTACTCGCGAACTTCCGGGAAGGCGAAGCTGAGCTGCGAGCGATACGGCGTCCCGTCGCGGCGGACCCAGCGGTACTCAGGGTGCGCCTTGGCGAACTCGCTCGCCCAGCCCCAACCGTGGTCGTCTTCGTTGATCGTGGCCCAGGCGTGGATCTTCAGGCCGATCGAGTGGCCGTAGTCGATGGCCGCGGCGAGGCTGTCGAACTGGCCGTAGTCGATGCGGTTG
>DASVCM010000246.1:0-3369 GCA_036381635.1 Lacipirellula sp. | reverse complement strand
ACACTACAGGGCTCAAATTCGCCGAACGGCCCGGCGTATTTGGCTTCCCCTCTTGGCCGAGTCCCTTGCCAACGCCGGCGCGGTCGCCTGCGTCCTCATGGACGCACCGACGCAATGCCGGTGTGCCTTAGGAGCTTCGTTTAGTGTCTACAACCCTCGTTAAGGAATTGGTGGAGTCGGGCGTCCACTTCGGCCATCGCTCGAGCCGGTGGAACCCCAAGATGCGGCCGTACATTTACGCCCGCCGCAACCTGATCCACATCATCGACGTCCGCGAGACCATCCGCGGCCTGCTGCGGGCGAAAAAGTATCTCTCCGACGTCGCCTCCCACGGCAGCCTCATCCTGTTCGTCGGCACGAAGCGGCAAGCCCGCGAGACGATCCAGCGCGAGGCCGAGCGGTGCGGAATGCCTTACGTCGCCGACCGCTGGCTAGGCGGCACGCTGACCAACTTCCGCACGATTCGCGATCGCCTCGGCCGGCTGGAGGAGCTTGAGAAGATTCGCGAGGGCGAGGAAATCAAGACGTACTCCAAGAAGATGCAGTCCACGCTCGCCCGCGAGTACCGCAAGATTCACCACAACCTCCACGGCATGCGGACAATGACCCGCCTGCCGGAGTGCCTCGTGGTGGTCGACCCGCGGAAGGAAAAGAACGCCGTCCGCGAAGCCCGCAAGCTGGGCATTGCCACGGTCGCCCTGATCGATACCGACTGCGATCCGGACCTGGTCGATCTGCCGATCCCCGGCAACGACGACTCGATGCGATCGATCGAGCTGATCATGAAGATCATCGCCGACGCGATCGCCCAGGGCAAATCGCAGCAAGCGGTCCAGCAGGCGCAAATGCAGCGGGCCCAGACGCCCGAGCCCGCCAAGGACTAAGCCTTTCCGTCGAGGTCAACACGCAATGACCTCACGCAAAGGCGCATAGGCGCAAAGGATACCTTTAGAACAGGAGGACACAGAGGCAACAGAGGAAGTCGGTTCTACAGGACGAGCTACTCTCGGTTTCGCCCTCTCTGTTACCTCTGTTATCTCCTGTTCCTTGTCGTAATTCTTTGCGCCTTTGCGCCTTTGCGTGAGGCATATCCGAATAGGAGTTAAAGATGCCCGCGATTACCGCAGAGATGGTCAAGCGCCTCCGCGATGAGACGCAGCTTCCCATGATGGATTGCAAGCAGGCCCTCAACGAGGCCGGCGGCGATATGGAGCTGGCGAAGCAAAAGCTTCGCGAGTCCGGCAAGAAGCTTATGAGCAAGCGCGCCGACCGCACCACCGAGGAGGGACGGATCGGCGTCTACGCCAGCATCGGCGAGAAGGTCGGCGCCATGGTCGAGCTGCAGTGCGAATCGGCGCCCGTGGCCGGCAACCCGGAATTCGTGCAATTGGCCAACGATCTGGCCCAGCAACTGGCCACCGGTCCCGGCGCGAAGACTCCCGAGGACCTCTGGAAGCAACCCTCGCCCAGCCGCAAGGGAGTGACGCTCCAGGACCAGAAGGACGAGCTGGAGAACAAGATTCGCGAAGTCTTCCGCATCGCGCGGATGGAGCGGATCAACGCTTCGACTGGGGCGTTCGTCCATATGGCGAAGATCGGGGTCCTGGTCGAGGTCGAAGGCGGCAACGACGAGCTGGCCAAGGACGTGGCCCTGCACGTGGCCGCGATGAATCCCAAGGCCGCGACGAAGGACTCACTCGATCCGAAGATCGTCGAGCAGGAAAAGGAGATCCAAAAGGAACGCGCCCGCCAGGAAGGCAAGCCGGAGAACATCATCGAGAAGATGATCGAAGGCCGGATGCGGAATTTCTACGCGGAGAATGTGCTCGAAGAGCAACCGTTCGTTCGCGATGAATCGACTACGGTCGGCAAGCTGGCCCAGTCCGGCGGGATGAAAATCAAACGCTTCGTCCGCTGGCAGCTCGGCGAGCAGCCGGCGATGGCCAGCTAAACAAAACGGCAGCAACAGCCCCGACCAAGCCTGGTCGGGGCTTTTTTTATGCCTGCGTCTCGAAGAGAATACGGACCGGCTGCATCTCACCCGCTCGGTTCGAACCATGGCCACCGCCACTATGCCCGACGTGAAGCCCGCGACTACCACCGGTCCTTATAAGCGAATCGTGCTGAAGCTTTCGGGTGAAAGCTTCGCTCCAAAGGGCCAGCGCGGCATCAGCATGGCCGAGATTGTCCACATCTCCTCGCAGGTCTATCGGGCCAAGCAGCAGGGCGTCGAGATCGCGATCGTCATCGGCGGCGGCAACATTCTCCGCGGCGCCCAGTTCATCGCGGGCAACTCAGGGGTCCACGAGGCGACGGCCCACTATATGGGCATGCTTGCCACGGTCATCAATGGGCTGGCTCTACAAGATGCGCTAGAGTCGCTCGGCTGTGAGACGCGGCTATTGAGCACGCTGAAGATGGATGGCGTAGCTGAGCCATTCATTCGTCGCCGAGCGCGACGGCACCTCGAAAAAGGCCGGATTGTGATCCTAGCCGGCGGCACGGGGGCTCCGTTCGTCACCACGGACACGGCAGCGGCCCAAAAAGCCCTGGAACTGGAGGCCGACATCCTGATGAAGGCCACCCGCGTCGATGGCGTGTACAGCGACGATCCGGAAAAGAATCCCAATGCCGTGCTCTATGAAAACCTGACGTACGAGCAGGTCCGCAGCGACAACCTGCGCGTGATGGATCCAACGGCCATCGCCCACTGCATGGAGCACAACCTGCCGATTCTGGTCTTCAATTACAAAGCCGACGGCAACATCGAACGAGCCGTCCGCGGCGAACCCATCGGCACGCGAGTCACCTGCGGCAAAACCTAGCACAGTTATCTTTGCGCCTTTGCGCCTTTGCGTGAGGCATGTCAGGAAAGCCTCACGCAAAGGCGCAAAGGTGCAAAGGAGGAAGGCATGACATCTGACGAGATTCTTCTCGATGCGGAAGAACGTATGGAGAAGGCGATTAGCAAGCTAAAGAACGATCTCACGGGCATTCGCACCGGTCGGGCGAATCCGGGCCTGGTCGATTCGCTGCGCGTTGAAGCCTACGGCTCGCCGACGCCGATCAAGCAAATCGCCTCGGTCAGCGCGCCAGAGCCGCAGCAGCTTGTGATCCGGCCGTTCGACCCGTCGATCATCAAGGACATCGAGCGCGGCATCATCAACAGCGACCTGGGGCTTGCGCCTAATAGCGACGGCAAGGTGATTCGCCTGAACATTCCGCCGCTGTCGGGCGACGTCCGCAAGAAGATGGTCGCCCGCACGAAGGAGCTATCCGAAGAGGCGAAGGTCGCGATTCGCAACGTGCGTCGCGACGCGAACAAGAGCGCCGATCAGTCTGAGAAGGACGGCGCCCTGTCGGAGGACG
>DASVCM010000245.1:0-3583 GCA_036381635.1 Lacipirellula sp. | reverse complement strand
GCGTCGACCAGGAGAAAGACGCCGTCGGCTTTGACCGCGGCAGCGATCTCGGCCAAGGGCTGAACGGCGCCCGTGACATTCGAGCCGTGCGTGACTACCGCTAGCCGCGTCGTCGGCCGCCGGGCTCGCCGCATATCGTCGGGATCGACCAGGCCGGCGCCATCGCATCCGACGTAAGTGACTTCGACGTTCCCCGTGCGCGATTCCTCGGTCAGCGGCCGCAGCACCGAGTTGTGATCGCAAACGGTTGCGACGACATGATCGCCCGGCCGCAGCATGCCGTGGATCGCGAGGTTCAGAGCGTCGCTGCCATTGCCGCCGAAGACAATGTGATTGGGATCGGCGGCGCCGAGCAGCCCGGCCAACTCGCGACGGGCTGTCTCGACAGTTCGCTGAGCTTCAACGGCGTCGTGATATCCCCCGCGACCCGCAGCCGCGCCAACCTCGCGCTGATACCGATCGACGGCCGCGTAGACCGCCTCCGGCTTCGGCCAACTCGTCGCCGCGTTGTCGAGATAGATTCGCATGGGAAGCCGCGCCTTTTTTGTAGCCGCGGGCTAACAGCCCGCCGGAGAAGTACCGAGAGGCGCACCTGATGGCTTGAGTCTACGGCACTTCACCGGTCCGCCGCGGCGGATTAGGCCGCGGCTAATGCACGCACCGCGCCGCCATTAGCTTAACCGACTCGCGACCTGGTACGTCAGCGCCGCCGCCGAATAGGCCAGCAGCGTCATGTAACCGAGCTGCAAGAGCGGCCACTTCCAGGAGCCCGTCTCCCGCCGGGCCACTACCTGCGTCGGCAGGCACTGCATGGCGAGCACGTAGAACACCAGCAGGCTCAAGCAGGTCGCCGTCGTGAAGACCAAGCCGCCGCCCGGATGCTTAGCAGTCTGCATTGCGCCAAGAATCGCATCGACGCCCTCCTCCGCGCCATCGGCGCCGAGACCGTAGAGTACAGCCAGGGTCGAAACGATCGCCTCGCGGGCCGCAAACGAGCTGAGTACGCCGACGCTCATCTTCCAGTCGAACCCCAGCGGTGCGAACACCGGCTCGATCGACTGGCCGATCCGTCCCGCGAACGAATGCTCTAGTTCCTGCTGCTCGACGAGCGCTTCGGCCGCCTCTTCATCGCCAGCGGCGGTGAGCTCCGCCAATTGCGCTTGCACCGCTGCGGGCATCTCCTCGACCGCTGTCTTCGGATACGTGGCCAATGCCCAGAGAACGAGTGAGATCACCAGGATGGTCGTCCCCGCGGTCGTGATGAACGCCATCGCCCGATCGTACGTCAGCAGTAGCGCGTTCCGCAGCGAAGGCAGCCGGTAGTTAGGCAGCTCAATCACCAGCGGCCGGATCGGCCCTTTGAGCAGCGTGTGCTTGAAGATCCAGGCCATGGCAAGCGCCGCAATGATGCCCAGCGCGTAGGCCGCCGTAAACAGTCCGGCCGCTTTCACCGCCGCATGCGGAAAGAGCAGGGCGGTGACCATCGCATAAACGGGAATGCGGGCCGAGCAGGTCATCAGTGGCAACACGAGGATCGTCGCCAGCCGGTCGCGGCGGTCCTCGATCACCCGCGTCGACATGATCGCCGGGATCGCACACGCGTGCGCCGACAGCAACGGCACGAACGCTTTCCCCGGCAGGCCCACCTTGTGCATCAGCCGGTCCATGACAAACGCCGCACGCGCCATGTACCCCGAGTCTTCCAAGAGCGCCAGCACGAAGAACAGCAGGCAAATCTGCGGCAGAAACACCAGCATGCCGCCAACGCCGCCGATAATGCCGTCGGTCACCAGGCTGTTGAGATCCCCTTCCGGAATCCAGCGGCCGACCGTCTTGCCCGCGAGGCCGAACAGGCCATCGATGAGATTCATCGGGAACTTCGCGGCCCAGAAGATCACCAGGAACGTCAGGGCCATCACCGCGGCGAACGCCAGCAAGCCCGCCACCCGATGCGTCAGCACCCGGTCAATCGCCTCGCTGATCCGGCCGTGCCGCACAGGGTCGCCCTGCATGCTCACCGTGCGCACCGACTCGGCCCAATCGTAGCGCGCCGAATATCGGCATCCACGGCACGAGCCGCAGGCGGCGAGGTCCGCGTGAATCTCCGGCGCCGGCTGATGGCGCGCAGCAAGCGTCACTTCATGCACCAACTCGTCGATGCCCTGGCCGGTGCGCGCCGACACGGGCACGACGGGGCAGCCCAACCGCTGGCGAAGCTCCGCCAAATCGAACTTCAGCCCCTGCCTCTCCGCGGCATCGCTCAGATTAAGCGCGGCAACCATGGGCCGCTTCAACTCGAGCACCTGGCTAGTCAAGAAGAGATTCCGCTCCAGGTTCGTCGCGTCGACCACCTGCAGAATGACGTCGGCCGCCGGCATTCCCGGCAGCTTGCCCATCAGAGCGTCGGCCGCAATCTGCTCATCCGCCGTCGTCGCCTCCAGGCTGTACAAACCGGGCAGATCGACGAGCGTCGCGGTCAGGCCGTCAATCCGTAGCGTCGCCCGGCGGTGTTCGACCGTCGTTCCTGGAAAGTTGGCCGTCTTGGCCCGCAGGCCCGTAAGCCGATTAAAGAGCGAGGTCTTGCCGGCGTTGGGATTGCCAACCAGCGCAATTGTCACCGCTCCCGCGGCGACGGACTCGCCCGCCGTCGGGCAGCCTTGCGCAAGCACCGGGAGTTCCGTTTCGTCTAGCGTCGTGCTCACCGCAGCTCGGCCATCGATGTGAAATGTGGGAGGCGTCTCCGACGCCGATTACGCGCAAAGTACGCGATAGGCCGTCGCCTCAATAGGCATGACCGACAATCGCTTACGCGGCGGTCGTCTCACTGGCGGCCTGATCGGCGGCGGCGACGAACACTCCGACCGCCAGCCGGGCCGATAGCCCCACGTGCGCCGCGACCACGCGGACGATCATCGGATCGCCGGCGCGCACGACCTCAATCCGCCGTCCTACGCAGACGCCTAGGGCCATCAGCCGGGCCGCGTCGTCGGCCTCGGCATCCACTCGCACGACCCGCGCCTCGCCGCTGCGGAGTGCAGCCAGCGACATGCTCTCCACGGCCGGGCGGGCCGTGTCAGGTCCGAGGGGCGCCTGGGGTGAAAGCGTAGCGGCAGACATCGGCAGGACTTCAGCGGGAGGATTGTTATTGAGAATCATTCTCAGATGCTCCCCTTTAAAATACGCGCGGCGAGTGATTCGAGCAAGCGGCCGTGTTGCCCTCTCGCTCCGCTAAAGGGCCCGTCTCGCCGAGCGAGACGGCTACACTATTTGCGTTTTCGACGGCGTTTGGCCGCATTCCGCACCCGGGCAATCGGCCCCGCCGGCTTGCCCTCCTCGTCGTCCGCCTTGCTGGCCGCGAGGTGCGAGAAGAAGCCTCCAGAGGACGCGGCTGCGGCTTCCGCCTCGGTAGCCATGGCCGGATTCATGGGAAACAGCGATTTCTGGTAGCCGTCCACAGTCTCCCCCGTGCTCAACAGCCGCAGCTCCTTGTTCACCATGACCAGCAGTGCGTGGATGAATGCCACGAGCATCGGCCCGACGAGAATACCCACCGGCCCCAGCACGGTGACGCCCCCTAGCACGC
>DASVCM010000244.1:0-5563 GCA_036381635.1 Lacipirellula sp. | reverse complement strand
TCCGCCGCCGGCGACGGTGGCGGTGACGGTCCCCCCTGAACCATCAGTGCCGTCTGGGTGGCCGACCCGAAGCGTCGCGTTGAATTCCAGTTCGGCGCCGCTTTCGACCGTGAGACTTGCCGCGTCGGTGCTGAGTGCGTCTAGAGTTACCGGGCCGTTCAAGTTCCCTCTTGCGCCATTGCGAAGTATGAGGCGACCTGATGCATCGAACGAATTAATAGCGATGCCCGGCGCTCTGAAAAACGACTCGGCGCCGTCGACGATAAGAGACGCCGATGCAATTAACGCGTCGCCAGTTGAGACTTCACTGCCATGGAGGATGTTTACGGTTCCGCCCCTGGTTATCCATAACAGGTCGCTGCTCAAATCAAGCGAATCGCCCGCCGCGCCGAGCGTTAACTCGCTTCGATCCCGGACAAACGCGTCTTGGCTGAGGCGGTACTGCTGATCAGTTCCGGCGCTGCGAAACGTGACGTTGCCGGCGGAGACCACCAACTCGCCGCTGTTGACGCTGCTAGGAAAAGTAACGGTGTAGGTTCCCGTTTCGTTGAACCGGGCTTCATCGTCCACGCCCGGCGGCGGATTCCCCAGCCCGCTGATCTTGTTCCAGCGGGCGTTGTCGCCCCAACTGCCATTGACCGCCGCGGCCCACTCGAAGATGTCCTGGGCCTGACCCGTTCCTGGAAAAAAGACCAATAGATAAGCTGTGGCAGAGAGCCAGGCTCGCATCATTCCATGAGGTGAATTCACGGGTAGGTTGCCTTTCGCGTAAGTCGCTTGCTCCTGAACAACGTAGCGATCATCCCGGCGGCAGCGGCGAAACCAATCGAGGACGGCTCCGGCACGCGGACCACCGAAAAGAAATCCGTGCCGATGCGAATCTCGTCGATCGTTGTTACTCCCGGCGAATTGAATTGCCGCATGTAAAAGGCGTTCTTGTTCGTCTGGTCCAGCGCCGCGCTAACGGCGCCGCTATTGAGGGCGATGTCGAGCGGAATGGCATCCAGTTCCGGATCCAGCCAGAACCGCACTTCATCGTCCATCAGGTCGGAGAACGTGATCCGGCCTACAACCAAATGGTCTTCGCCGACGGTGAACGATTTGTGTCCCGCGCTGTACACGGTGAAGTCGACTTGAATGCGGGCGCCAATATTCGTCGGGTTGATGAACACGCCGATTCCGTTCGAGAGGCCGGCGTCGCCGATGATCCAGAGGTGATTGCCGCTGGTGTTTCCGCTGCTGCGATTGAAGAGGAAGCTGAACCACACGACGTCGCCGTCGTCGTTGTAATCGAACGAGTCCCACGTGCGGGCTTCGCGGAACTCCATATTTCCCGCGCCGCCGACATCCGCTCGGGCGGCGCCGCCGGAGGTCGGCAGCGGGCGACCGCCGGAGTCGGTGTAGCCGAGGCTCGGCTGCCCGACCTGCCACGTGTCGCCGGAGCCGAACCCCTGGCCCTGAATCCAGGCGCTCTGCCACTGGCCCTCGCCGCCGCTTTCGCCGCGGAGGTCGCCGTCGGCGTAGTCAAAACCTTCATAAGCGATGAGCGCCGCAGAGGCGCGTGTAGCAGTGCAGAGAGCGACCAGTGAAATCAAAACGCTAATCGCCTTGGCGCTGAGCGTTGCGGCTGCCCGTGGGTGTGGTGGCATGGCTGTTTCAATCAATAGGTGAATGAAGCGGTTCAGAAAGTCGCGCCAACGAGCGGCGGCGCGCCGAACTATGCGCTGCGACCGAGTGCACGCGCAGCGGTTAGGTCGCCATGAATCGAACTGGCGCACGGACGCTAGAAAGAAAAGGACGGCGGTCCGCCCCCGCCGGTCGTTGAGAACAGCACCTGAACTAGCCGCGACTGCTTGTTGCGGGCGTGCAGCCGGCATCGCCGCCAGTGCGCGATCCTGCGATGCCACCGACCGGGGATGATTCGCCAGTGTTTCACGGCTAGCGCCTGAGGATTCGCGGCCGCCAGGGCGAGCTATTTCGCCCACGGGTTTCAGCCGCGGCGCCCAGCGGGCATAATAGCAATGTCCTTTTCTCATCTGGCTTATCAACCTTCCTGATCAGGAGGGGTCGCCGCAACGCAAACCCGCAGGGGAGCGCCATGGCCCAGTCGAACCGGCTCCGACTCCGCGACGTCCGCGCGGTCTTTCGACTCATCGGCGAGTGCCGCGAGTTGGGCCGCGACTCCACTCTCTGGCGCCGGCACATGCTCGCCGAGCTGCTGCGGCTCACCGGCGGCCAGGTCGCCATGGGCGGACCGACCTGCATGCGCAGCAACTTCGCAGGCGCTCAGCCGCTGCCCGTGATCGATATCGGCTGGGACGGCCCGCGCGAGCGGGAGATCTTCTACCAGTACATGCGCGACCGGATGCATTTACGCGATCCGGCGATCGCGCGGTTTGGCGCCGAGCTGGCCACGCTTCCCGCCGGCGCGAAGACGCACACCCGCAGCCGGCGGCAACTTGCCGGCGACCGAGCATGGTATGGAAGCGCCGCATTCTGCGACTACCTTCGTCCCTCGGGCGTGGACGACGGGCTGATGTCGATTGTCATCGCGGCCGACGGGCAGGCAGACGCGATCGCGCTGTTTCAGCCGGCGGGCCAGCAACGATTCACGCCGCGCGACCGCCGTCTGTTGCGCCTGTTTCACACGGAGCTGGCGCCGCATCTTACGACCGAGCTGGCGCCGCCGGGGTGCGATCCGATTTCCCGTTTGCCGCCGCGATTGCGTGACGTCTTGCAGGCCCTCTTGGAAGGCGACTCCGAGCAGCAAGTCGCCATCCGCCTTGGCCTGACGACAAACTCGGCCCACCAATATGTCAAGGCCGTCTACCGCCGCCTCGGCGCCCACACCCGCGCCGAGCTGATGGCGATGTTCATTCACTTCCCGAAAGCGGCGCTCGCAGCGACGAACGGCCAAGAAGTATGATCAAAGACACTGCGGCGAGTCCGGCCGAAGTTCCCGGCTCCGGAACTGGAAGCGTCTCGAATCGGCCGTCGTTCGATTTCGGGTCGAACAGGCCGACGGTGTCTGTGTCGACGCGGAATCCCAATTCGTTCAGCGCGTAGAAGTAGCCCCGCTCGCCGCTGCGGAGGATCGGATCGATCGTCACTTGGCCGAACAGGTCGCCGACGACGCCCGGGCCGTCGGCCACGACGTCGATCGGATTGCTGTAGGTGACGATGAAGTCGTCGAACCCCGGTGCGAATCCTTGAACGGTCGCCGTGTAGGCGATCTCAAAGTCGCGGCCGCGATACGAATTGGCCGTGCCGAACGACCCGTGCCGGCCGGTGCGATCGAAGACGACGCCCTCGGTCTGCCCCTCGGGCGTGCGGCTGGTGGCGCCGGTGAGGATCAGCTTGTCGACAAACGTGCCCGAATCGACGCCGGTCTTCCATAGACCCTCGCTATCGAAACCCACGCCCAGGAAGGTATCGCCTCCTTCGCCGAGATCCCAACTGACAAACGCGATGCCGCCGGAGTCCGGGCCGGTGGCCGCCCAGGTGATCGACTCGCTCGTGCCGTTGAGAAACACGGCCGTCACTTGCAGCAGGCCCGCCATGTCGTTGCCGTGGGTGGCGAACCCTGTAAGGTCGGAAACGGTGACGACGTTCGAGTTGTCCTCCAGAATCGTCAAGCCGGAGGTCGGTCGAGGCAGTGCGAGGATCGACGCGGCCGCCAATGCGAGAACCAATGTGGGGCGCATGAGCGTACTCCTTGTGCCGAGAAAAGCCGAGCAGGCATGCAGCCTAGAGGGCGCGCGGCGCATCCTACGCCTAATGGGCGCCGAAGGTCTAGCAAATGGCGGCCGTGCGGCGTTTTGCGGCGAGCAAAGCAGCCAGCGCCAACGTCAACAGCGCCGTCGCGCTGGGCTCCGGTACACCCGCGGCGGCCGCCGATAGCGCGGCGCCGCTTCCCAACTGCCGCTGCCACGCGAGGAAATCCGCCCCGTCGGAGTCGCCGTCGCCGTCGGCGTCGCTGAGGGCGCTGGCGCCGAAGTCGCCGCGCCACTGGGCGAGGTCGTCGCCGTCGACGTCGCCGTCTCCGTCGAAGTCTCCCGGCGTGACGGGCGCCAGGTTGACGGTCAACAGAGCCGGTTCGGAGAACTCGCCCCCTTCAAGCGTTCCGAAGCGAAAGTTGCCTGTCGCGCCGGGCGCGATGGTTAGCCCCAGATGCGAGGCGCTGCCGACAAGGCTTTCAACGAACGTCGGATCGAGGTCCACGCTCACGACCCCGAGATCGTCAAAGCTCGTCGTGCCGACGATCGTCGCCAGGCCCAAGGCGTCGGAGGTCTGCGCGGCCCCGTCGCCGGCGAAGCCGAAGACGTCAAACGCCAGCGGCCCGCTGTGGGTAATCAGGTTCAGATCCAACTCGAGCGTCACGCGCTCGATCGCTCGGCCGGCAGGCACATCGTCCAACGAGAACTCCAGCACTGCCAACTGGTCGGGGTCGGTCGCCTCATTGCCGGTCTTCACTAGGATGTCGTCTTCGCCTTCGGTGAGAAACACCGATTGATTGTCGGCGACCTCGGCCAGCACGTCGACCGTCGGCCGGATTTGAACCGTTCCCGGCGCGGAATCGGCGACGACGAACAGCCGCCGGTCGCCCGTGTTGAAGAACCGCGCTCCGTCCGATTGGCGAATCACGTAGGGCGTCCATCGGCCGTTGGGAGTGTGCTTGCTCCGCAGCAGGGCGTCGCCATCGGCCCCGAATTTTCCCGAGCCGAGGATGAGCGCGTACGCCCCCGGCTCGAGCGTGAGCGACAGGTCGCCGGTCACATCGGCGCCGTCGAACCCGGGCGGCAGCTCCAGCAGCGTCGTTCCCAATACGTCGTCGCCCGAGAGATCGTAAGGATTGGGAAGCGAGTACTGGTTGTCGTCTTCGAGCTCGACGATCGCCGCGAAGACCGATCCGCTGCCGCTGAGGTAAGCTCCCACCTGCGAGATTTGCGTCGTCCGCTGCACGCGAAATCCGATGCCGGGGAAGAACCCGTCGTCGACGCTGCTGCCGCTGTTGGAGACCGGATCGTCGGGCGTCGCCAACGCGGTTTCAAACAGCGTGTAGCTGCCGACTCCCTCGCCCGGCGGCGCGGGGTTTAGATCGACCCAGGTGCGGAAGCTCAGCTCGTCGCCGGCAGGGTTCCATGGCTGGCTCGACGAAGTTCGGTGGAAACGAGAACCAGCGTCGTAAGTGTCTGTACCATAGTTCCCCGACCACAGCGTCCAGTCGGGATACCCAAACGATCCTCCCTGGAAGGAGATGGCGAGCACGTCGCCGGAGTCCACCATGATGCCCGCCGAGCTGACGTCGAACGACGTTGGCTCGACATACTCGTCGAACCCGGGCGCAAACGGCAGGCTCGAAACGTCGACGGTCGTCTCGAAGAGGACGGCGTCGGGACCGGCGTCCGGGACGCCTCCGGTGGTCGAGCGGATTTGCACCGTCGGCGGCGCCGAGGCTTCGGGATACCGGTAGAGCTGCAGGTCGATGCGCGACAGCAGCCCCGCGGCGCCGGACGTGAAGGTCTGGGCGATGTGGTTGGACCTGGTTCCGGGATTGGCGAAC